>JAJZCJ010000109.1 GCA_021846145.1 Bacillota bacterium | reverse complement strand
CATTACATCCTAGAGGCGCTAACAGGTGGAGTTGCATGCGACATGCCTACGTTGAAGGGATGGGTGTCCGTGTTTCAATGTCCGATCTGTGGCGAATTGATGGAGGCGTTGACCAATAATCATTGTCAAAGCCGCCATCATATGTCGCGCAAGGAGATTGTAAGTCAATATGGTGTGCCAAAGTACGTGACACCAGCCATGAAACGAGAAATTCAACAATGGATTCATTCGTCACAAGTGATCACGAGAATGGATTTTGAAGTGGCGCAAGGTGCGGTACGAAATCAAGTGAAACGTTCGTGAAGATTGCAGAATTTTAAAATTTTATTATCGCCCAAATCCTTGTGCATGGGATTTGGGTTTTTTGAATGGGTTTGTCGCGAACATATATAATAAGCGTAGTATAGGGAGCAAGAATTTTACTTCACGATGGAGGCAAGAAGAATTTTGGAAAATGAGTGGGTATCGCTGTTTGAAAATGGCATTGATGCGCAGGTTCGTGCCACAAAAAAATATAAAACGACTACCGTATATGCAGTAATTGATCTGCCACTCCGTAAGGAAACGGTAACTAGGCATGCATTGTTGCCCTCTCTTTTATTGCACGGAACCATGACAAGACCAGCGCCTGATTTGCTGATGCGTGCGATTGAGGATTTATTTGGAGCCAATATGCATGCTCGTATTGGCAAGCATGGCGATGTTCAGACGCTTGAGTACATTTTGCAAGTGCCTGATGAGCAGATCGTTCATGAAATTGGACTTTTTGAGCAGGCAATGCAACTGTTTGCTGAGATGATATTTGACCCGTTTCAGGAAGATTCGGGGTTTGCCAAGCGTGCTTTTCAAATTGAAGGGATCCTGCATGATCAGAAAATTTCTAATTTAATTAACGATAAAATGAGCTATGCTGCGGAGAAATGTCTGGAAATCATGGCTGAAGATGAACCATATGGCATTCCTCGATTAGGGTATGCCAAGGATTTAGAAACATTAGATCCACAAACACTTCTACAGGAATATTTGGCGATTGTGAAAACGAAACCACTTCATCTGTACATTGTTGGAGACCTTGAGATTGAGGGTGCCAAAGCGATAGTGACACGTGTGTTTGGGCATTACAAAGATTTATTTCAAGCTGATATTGAGGAGCCGCTTACTCTACAAAAGGCCAAAGCAACGTCTGGGACAGAGGTCAAAGAACTCATGGAAGAGATGGAAGTTAATCAAGGGAAGCTTAATTTAGGACTTCGAACTGGCATTAATTATGCGTCAGATGATTACCCGGCATTGCTTGTGTACAATGGTATTTTAGGGGGATTCCCTCATTCTAAATTATTTATTAATGTCAGAGAAAAGGCCAGTTTAGCTTATTATGCCTCTAGTAGGCTGGAAGGGTTAAAGGGATATTTGTTTATTTACGCTGGCATTGATTCAGAACATTATGTTGAAGCTCGAAAAGTCATCGAACTCCAGATGAAAGATATCGAGAATGGCAACATCACTGATGATGAATTGAAATTTACACAGGTGGGGTTGATCAACCAGTACATGCAATCTGATGATCCGCCACTGACCGGAGCAGCCCTGCAAATGTATGCACGTTACACGGGTCGTGCATGGACAGTCGAAGAATTAATGGCAGCTATTGATCAGGTGAACAAAGAAGATGTGATACGCGTAGCACAGCAAGTAGCGCTGGATACGGTGTATTTTCTTAAAGATAAAGGGGGATTGGCGCAATGACCACACTCGCAGAAAAGCGATCGGAGCGACTTTGGGAAAGCCTGTATGAGGCTGAGATTGCTAATGGATTGAGAGTGTTTATTCTCCCTAAAAAGGATTTCCGTCAAACGTATGCCACCTTTACCACAAAATACGGATCATTAGATAGTGAATTTCTCAATCCAGAATCAGGAAAACGCGTAAAGGTTCCAGATGGGATTGCACATTTTTTGGAGCATAAAATGTTCGAAGAAGAAGATGGTGATGTCTTTAACCGATTTGCTCAATATGGTGCACAGACCAATGCATTTACTACATTTGACAGTACCACCTATTTATTTTCCTCCACAAGTTTGGTAGAGGAAAACTTAACAGTGCTTTTGGATTTCGTGCAAAACCCTTATTTTACAGATCAAAATGTTGAAAAAGAGAAAGGGATCATTGCACAGGAGATTAAAATGTATGAGGATACATCAAATTGGCGCTCTTATTTTGGGTTGCTCAAGGGATTTTACGGTACTCATCCTGCAGCGACCGATATTGCGGGTACCGTCGATTCGATTGCAAAAATTACAAAAGAAGACCTTTATCAGTGCTATCGCACCTTTTATCATCCTTCCAATATGATGTTATTCATTATTGGACCGGTTGATCCTCAAGCCATTTTGACGTTGATAGAAAATAATCAGGCTGCAAAAACATTTACAAATAAGCGAAGCGTGGAGAGATTTTATCCTGAGTGGCCTAGTCGTGCTGTACAGCCAATGACGGAATCGCAGCTAGCCATTGCGCAACCGAGAGTTCTCTTTGGCTATAAGGATGCCTTTACCAGTTCCGACCCAAAACAGCGCAATCGTCAAGATGCGGCGATGGAGTTATGGATGGATGCTATTTTGGGAAGAGGATCTAAACTTTTTCATGAGTTGATCGAAGAGGGACTTACTGATCAGGGATTTACTGTAGAGTATGAGCTTACTGAACGATATGGACATTCAATTCTGGGTGGTAATTCTTTGCGGCCATTAGAATTAGTAACACGCGCGCAAGATGCATTACAGAAAATCGCAAAAGTTGGCATTGATCAAGCGGATTTTCTTCGGGTGAAGCGCAAAGCGATTGGTCGTTTTGTCTCATTATTTGATTCTCCTCAGGGAATGGCGCATGTGTTTACAGCACAAAAACTGCGTGGTATTGATATTTTTGAAACGCTATCTGTGCTTGAAGACATTGAGTTGGATGATGTGAATCGAACCATGCAAGAACATCTGCGTGAAGACCAGTTTGCAGTTTCCTTGGTTCGTCAACTGCATGGGGAGGAAGCGGTGGCTAGTGAATCAACAAATTGAACTGGTCATTCCACGTGAAGATAGCGGTAAAAAATTGCACAGGTACTTACGGCAGGCACTTCCCGGCATGCCACTGAGCGGTATCTACCGCATGATTCGCGTAGGGCGTATCAAAGTAAATGGTAAAAAAGGCAAGTTAGATCTGCTGTTGAATGCAGGCGACCAATTGACCTTATTGATGTCTAATGCGGACTTTCAGGTATTAAAAAAAGAGAAGCCTAAGTATGTGGGAGTTTCTACAGATTTGCATATCATCTTTGAGGATGAATCGCTACTCGTGATTAATAAGCCAGTTGGTCTATTGACACACCCGGACACTAATGAGCAAAAGGACACCTTGGTGAATCGGGTATTGGCTTATTTATATCAAAAAGGCGAATTGTCTGAAACACGCACATTTTTACCAGCGTCTGTAAACCGTTTGGATCGTAATACCTCTGGGATCGTGCTTTTTGGGAAAGATCAAACTACTTTACGAACGCTCACAGCAGTTATTCGGGAGCGAAAGCTACAGAAAATTTATGTGGGTCTTGTTTGGGGTGAATGGCGAGGTTATGGGGAGATTCGTGCCAAGCTAGTAAAAGAAAACGATGCCAACGGCATCGTGAAGGTGAAAGTGACCGCAGATGATCAAGGTGCCACTGCGCTCACTCGTTATCGTGTACTTGGCAGCACAGCAGATTATTCGCTGGTGCAACTAGATTTGGTGAGTGGTAGGACGCATCAACTGCGAGCCCACTTACAAAGCGTCGGTCACCCGCTTGTGGGTGACGTAAAGTACGGTGGGAAAATAGGGTTAGGTGTTAACCATCAGTTGCTCCATGCTTATTCATTGACGTTGCCAAGCGGACAACATTGGTTGGCCGCCCCCCCGGAGTTGTTTATGAACGCGTTGCGTCAGGCGCAGTTACTTGAGTATCTCCCTAAAGTTTAAATTTTGGCAATTTGCTTCACAATGTAGCTTGCAAGCATCAGTCCCGCCACAGGTGGCACAAAGGCGATACTAGCTGGTGGCTTAGACGTTCTCAGTGGCGGCTCTGTTGAGCAGACAACAGGTAAGGGATTCATAAAGCCGCGTTGTTTCAGTTCTTTGCGCATGATTTTGGCGATCGGGTCTACAGAAGTCTTTTTAATGTCGAGAATTTGAAATTGTCCGGGATCGAGTTTGTTTGCTGCCCCCATGCTTGATATGATCGGTATACCATGGGCATCGGCTTCAAGAACGAGTTGTATTTTCGCGCTAATGGTGTCAATCGCGTCGGCGATAAAGTCTATTCGTTCGGTAAAGACTTCTTTGGCGGTTGAATCATCAAAAAAAAGTTGTTTGCGGCTGACTTGGCAGTTTGGATTGATCTGTAAAATGCGTTCTGCCATCACGTCTACCTTCGCTTGACCAATGGTATGATCCAAGGCGATTAGTTGTCTGTTAATATTGGTGATATCGACTACATCTTTGTCAATCAACAGCAGATGACCAATTCCAGAACGAGCGAGTGCTTCTGCAGTAAATGAGCCAACGCCACCTAAACCGAAAATGGCGACATGAGCAGCTTGCAAGCGTTCTAACGCTTCATTACCAATTAATAGTTCAGTGCGCATAAAGCGGTTCATTGATTGCCTCCTTAAAGTACGAAAACATAGTACTTAGTATAGACGATCGCCATGTCTTTTTGTAATCTACAGAGAGGAAGAACGGTATGTATGGGTTTTAAGCCTTGGCAATTAGCTTTTTTTCGTTTTTTGTTGATTTACGTGATGGTGAATATGGTTTTGATTACGGATTTACTATTTTTTGGACCGTTTACTTTTGCTAACTATGCGATCAGAGCAACGATTATCGGCATTAGCGGTTTATTTGTTGCGTTGTTGATGACGCGCTTTGGTGGTGGGCATAGTGATGATGGGATTTTTTATAGTGTGAATGAAGAGGCGGAACTGAAGCGAAAAAGCAGGCGCGGATGGATGTATGCTGCCTTGTGGGTGGCGCTTGTGCTCTTGCTTACAGCCGGAATAGGGCAAATGTATTTTTGATCGATAAGGGGCTAAATTTGTGCACATTCGTTCATTAGCTGGGCTTTGGCTTGGTAGGATAATAAAAGTATTGCTGCGTATTGGCAGGCGCTCCGGCACCAGTCTGCCAGGGCTTGTCGCAGGGAAAGTGGCACCTAATTTATTGCAGGAATTACTGTCTCAACTGACGATTGGTGTAATCGTGACAGGAACCAACGGTAAAACGACGACGACGGCACTATTATACGCGTTTGTAAATGGAGAGGAGAAGTGGTTGACTAATCAAGGTGGCGCTAATTTACACCAAGGGCTGCTTGCCACGATGCTTGGCGCAAGCAATTGGGCCGGTAAGTTGCAAGTGACAAAAGCAGTGCTAGAAGTGGATGAGGCTACGCTGCCAAAAATTACTGCTTTCTATCATCCTACCGCCATTGTTGTGACTAATGTTTTGCGTGATCAATTGGATCGCTATGGCGAAGTGGATCAGACGTTGCGTCTTTTACAGCAAGGCACCCGTTATCCGGGTACTGCGTTGATCACTAATGGGGATGACCCGTTGGCGATGTCACTAGGGATGAATCGGCCAGAACTTACTTATTATTACGGATTTATCGATGCTCCAGAGACGGCTTCTGTACGAACGGATGTACGTGATGGTGCTTTTTGTCTGATTTGTGGACAAGAACTAATTTATGATTACTTTATTTATGGACAAGTAGGCAACTATCATTGTCCGAATGGACACTTCGCGCGACCTGAACCCCAATTCGGTGGACGCTTTAATCGGATGAACAAACAATTGACTGTATATGAGTCTGTGTTGCCACCAAGTGAAACGTACCAAATTGATTCGCCTGTTAGAGGGCTTTTTAATCAATACAACTTGCTAGCGGCTGTCAGCGCGGTTAGGGTACTCGGAGTATCTCCTACGTCTTTGCAAAAAGGTATTTTGAACTTTGATGCACCGACAGGTAGGTTTGAGGTATTTCGAGGCACACCAGAACGCATTCTTGCGCTCGTCAAAAATCCGACTGGTGCCAATAGTGTACTGCGTGCATTAGAGGAAGATGTTTGTGAAAAAGTGGTTTGTTTTGTCATTAATGATGATGATGCAGACGGTCGTGACGTGTCTTGGCTATGGGATATTAATATTGACGAATTTCTTCCTCGATCTCATTGTGAATCGTGGATTTGCGCGGGTTCGCGGGGTCTTGATATGGCCTTGCGGCTTGCCTATGCGGGGGTTGATCGAATGTATATTCTGATAGTAGACGAATTGTCGCAAATCATGAACGCTATGGCTGAATCAGTGCACCCTGTTTATATTTTATCCACTTATACCGCATTGCATCCTTTAAGTACTTTGCTGCGAGAAGGGGAACAAGATGACTAGAAAACTGCGCTTGGTGCATTTATTTCCAGAGTTATTAAACCTGTACGCTGATCAGGGCAATCTTGCTGTGCTCGCGACACGTGCCAAATTACGGGGAATCGAAATTGAAATCGCTGCCATAAAACTCGGGATGGCGATTAATTTTGATGAAGCTGACCTGATTCTCCTAGGCGGGGGTTCAGATCGGGAACAAGCGATTGTAGGCCGAGAATTATTGAATTACCGTCAGGATCTTGTCAACGCAGTGGAAGCAGGACTCCCTGTGCTTGCCGTGTGCGGAGGCTATCAATTATTAGGAGAGTATTATGAACTGCCAAACGGGGAACGAGTGACCGGGCTGCATGTGATTGACCTGATCACCCGTGCAGGTCAGGATAGGTTAATTGGGAATATTGTGATCAAATGGAATGAAAATTCCGAAAGTGATCCCAAGACAGTCGTCGGCTTTGAAAACCATGGTGGTCGTACTATGCACGACTATCTTCCTCTTGGTACGATTGTAAAAGGCTTTGGCAACAATGGCCTAGATCAAAAAGAAGGAGTGCAGTATAAAGGGGTCATGGGCACCTATATTCACGGGCCATTGCTCCCCAAAAATCCACATCTTGCTGATCACTTGATTAAAAATGCGCTTCGTTATCGTGGGTTGGCTGATGATTTAGCGACATTAGATGACCAATTGGAATGGCAGGCACACCAATCGATGATTTCGCGTATGCGAATTGACGCATAAAAAAACACGCCCGATGATTGCTTCAGCAGGCGTGCACATGCGCTTATGCGTTGCGGGACTTTCTGGCTTCATAAACTAGCAGTCCTTTCGCGTTTAGCTCCAAGTCGACGGTCAATTCTTCGAGATCATTTGAAGGGTGATGCCCGTAATCCTGTAAATGCTTACGTATGAATGTTGATAATTCATTTTGGATGCCTTCCCAGCTCGGGTTGGAGGCGTAAATGCGGTCGCTCAATTCCTTAAATGCCATGGCACCTTCTAACGTTCCACGGAAGGCTTCTTCTGCTGGGGAAGGGCCAAAGTGTGTGTGATATACCGTATCTATGGATAACTTCTTGATTCGGTCCACAGTGTACGCTACTCCTTCTGGATCAAAGTCTGTGGGGCTGGTCGAAGGAAGTACAAATTCAAAGTCCCAACCTGTAAAAGCTTTTACATAGCGAATGCCCAAAGAGTCTCCCGAAAACACACTGGCTGTCTCGGGGTCATGAATGACAAAATGGTGTTTGGCGTGACCTGGAGTATCAATAAATACCAGCTGGCGATCCCCAATGTCAATTGATTCCCCGTCTTCGCGAATCAGCACTTGCTTTTCAGGGATGGGGATGATGTCACCAAATAACGACTTCATGGCATCCCCGTACACTTGTGTAGCGCCTAAAATCAGCTTGGAGGGGTCAATCAGGTGACGAGCTGCACGCGGGTGGGCGACAAAGGTGGCTTTTTTGGCTAATTTTGCGAGTTTGCCGGCACCACCTGCATGATCTAAATGTACATGAGTGATGATCACATAGTCTAAGTCTTCGGGTGTGAGACTTAAATGTGCTAAGCTATCTACGATGTGATTATGGGAAACAGCAGACCCTGTTTCGATTAACACCTTTTTGGGTCCGTTAAACAAATAAGCGGCAGATCGTCCAGCCTGTCCCTGCTCAAATAAATCCAACATATATAGGGAATCATTTAGTTTTATTAAATCGCTCATCCTTTTAACCTCCGCTTCTTTTTGATTGTTGCCGGTTTAATCCTCTGTACTCGCTCTGGCATTGGCAAGATGTTGTCAGGGCCAGTGTAGCGCAATACTTGCCGCTCTTCCTGTGTATAGCGAGACAGTGACAGCAAAATACCCATGGCAGCCATTTTAGTGACAAGGGCAGTGCCGCCGTAGCTAATAAAAGGCAAAGGAATTCCAGTTACTGGGATGAGTCCGGTAACTGCAGCAACATTAATCAACGTGCCTACGCCGATCATACCTGAAATTCCGTATGCGAGCAGTGAGGCAAATCGATTTTGCAAATGCAATCCCACTTGAATCCCTCGCCACACTAAGGAGGCATAAAGCGCGAGTAACACAAAAGCGCCAACGAGTCCTAATTCTTCAACAATCACCGCAAAGATAAAATCCTCATGTGGAATCGGCAGATACAAGTAAGGCGCGATTCCTTGTCCTAGTCCTTGTCCAAACAGACCACCGTGATAAATGGCCATCAACGATTGTTGTACTTGATATCCGCCTTGGTTGACATAGGCTTGGCTCCATGGATGGAAAAACACTTGGATGCGGATGCTACGGTAGGATTCTACGACAGCAAAGAGAGCCACCAGTGGAGTGAACAGGGCACCAATCACAAACAGGTGTCGTGCTCGCACACCTGCCACTATAATCACAATCAATCCAGATAACAGCAGCAGCATACCAGTACCCATGTCAGGCTCTAATAGTACTAATATAAACATGGTTCCCAGCATCAGCAGTGGTGGGAACACGCCTTTGGAAAATTGATGTATCTTTGCCTGATTTTTATCGAAAATATAGGCAAAGTAAAATAAAAGACCGATTTGCGCTAATTCACTGGGTTGAATTGGTCCTAGCCAGCGCCTAACACCTGCTGCTTTGTGCCCTACACCTGGGATTAGGACAGCAACAAGCATCACAAAAGTAACGATGGAAAAGAATTTTGCCCACCTTCTCAAAGCGTTAGGTCCAATATTCATCAAAATGATCATCAGAACGAATCCAACTAGTGCGAAAATAATTTGGCGATCCACATAATAAGTGGGGGGTTCTCCTGCAACTTGCACAGCCCATACCATACTGGCACTGAAGATCATAAGCAGACCAAATGCAACAAGGGTGAGCACAATGAACAAGATAAGAAAATCAGGTTTGTGCCGTTTCATGCGTCACCTCCGTATTTAACTTTAATTCGCTGCAAATAGAAGACCTCCTGCTCCTTTTGCAGCTTAGTGAAGAAAATTACGCAACTTGTCCGGAAAATGCGCATGGCGTTATTGCCGTAAGTTTGTTAATTTTATTATTGGTTCCATACACTCATTTTGGCATCCGGGAAGAGGTGATAAGAATCGTCCATAATGATATTTTGGATTGGTTTCATCACTATGGCTATTTTGGTTTGATTGGTGTGTTGGTACTTGGAATTGTCGGACTTCCACTTCCTGATGAAACCATGCTGACAGCGGTTGGCTATTTGGTGTATCGTAGGCAAATGCAGTACTTTCCGTCTGTTTTAGCAGGGATGATCGGTGCAATCGTGGGAATTACATTCAGCTATGCATTAGGTAGTTTTGTCGGGAGAGCCCTTTTGCTCAAAATCGGGGGAATCTTTCATTTAAATGAAAAGAGGTTGCAAAAGACTGAACAATGGTTAGATAAATATGGTTCTTTCGCACTATTTGGTGGTTTTTTTGTTCCAGGTGTCAGGCATGTTACTGCAATTGTAGCTGGGCTTG
>JAJZCJ010000108.1 GCA_021846145.1 Bacillota bacterium | reverse complement strand
CGAGCGCCTGATTGGAGTGTATTGCCTCCTTGCCACCACGCAACACAGATGAATTGCCCGTCTTAATGGTGAGCGCCGCCGCATCGATCGTCACATTGGGGCGCGATTCATAAATCATCGCAATCACCCCCATTGGCACGCGCACCTTTTCGATCCTGAGCCCATCGTCGCGCACCCAAGATTCCAGCACCTCGCCAATCGGATCAGGAAGCTTTGCCACTTCCCGCAACCCCTGCGCCATCTGGTTGATGCGCTCCTCGGTCAGCTTTAACCGATCAATTTTGCCATCCCCCATGCCGCTGACACGAGCCATGCGTATATCCAACGCATTCGCTTCCAAAATGACACCTGCGTCACTTTCCAGTAGGTCAGCAATGGCTATTAATGCAATGTTTTTTTGCTCACTGCTCAAGTTGGCCAGAGTGGCGGCTGCTCGTTTCGCTGCGTTAGCTAGTTCATTAATGTAATCCTTCAGATCGATAATCTGGATCTCCCCCATTCCCCTTTGTGATCAGCACCAATTGGTTGCGATGCACCGCTGCTTGCATGTGCCGCATCGATTCCCCATGATGGCTGCGGTCAATTAATAGACGCAAATCCCATGCAGAAAAATTGCACAGCCCCTTACCGATTTCTGCACCATTGTCACTTGCAATTTGAACAATGGCCCCTTCTTGAAATTCACCTTGCACGGCTAAAATCCCTGGTAACAGCAGGCTGCCATTGCCTCGTAGCAAAGCATTAATTGCCCCCTGATCAATCACCAGTTGTCCCTCAGTTCTCGTTCCGAACATCATCCAAGACTTCTTTGCCGTTAACTCCCCTGACTTAGCATGAAACCACGTGCCAATTTTTTCTTTGTGAACGATATGCACTAACACGTCATTTACTTCACTGGACGCAAGGATCACATCAATTCCAGAACTGGTGGCAATCTTGGCCGCAGTTAACTTGGTTTTCATGCCGCCCGTTCCTCGTTCACTTCCTTGATCCCCCGCCATCTGTTCGATGGCATGATCGATCTCCCAGACCTCATCCAATTTATTCGCTGTCGAATCTATCCTTGGGTTGACAGTATATAATCCATCCACATCAGTAAGTAATACCAGCATATCCGCGTCAGCTACCATTGCGACAAAGCTACTCAACGTATCGTTATCGCCAAAGCGAATCTCTTCGACGGCCACCGTATCATTTTCATTAATAATAGGAATGACCCCGTAATGCAATAGTGTTTCCATTGTATTGCGAATGTTCACAAAACGTTTGCGATCTTCAATATCTGCCTTCGTCAATAGTAACTGTGCAATATCCATCCCTTTTTTTTCAAATAATTGTTGATAGGCATGAATCAGCATCCCTTGACCAACAGCCGCCGCGCCTTGCTTTTCTGGCATTGTGCTTTCTTTGCGCCGCCATCCCAAGCGCGCCATCCCAAGTGCCACTGCACCTGAGGAAACAATGATAATTTGAACGTTCTCCTGAGTATATAACTCGGCCATTTGATCGATAAAAGATGCTAGTTTGGCAATGGATAATTGTCCATTATTCTCTGTAATGCTGCTTGATCCTATTTTCACTACGACGCGTAAACGTTGGTTTTTCACCGCAAAATCACCTGCAAGAAAGTAATCATGATATCCCCTACTCTTCACATCAAACTTGCCGCTATAATTGTACCATGGGCATATACGATATCATCGATTCAAACATTTTTGATCATTGAAGGAGAAATCTAAAATGGAAACTTCACTATTCACCCATTATCGAGCCATTTTCAACAACATCGCGCACACTCACCTAGTACCAGATATTATACCGGAAAAAGCGAAGTTCTTGTTCATTTTGGAGAGCCCACACATTCAGGAGTTGAAATTTGGTGCCCCCGTTTCGGGATCATCCGGTACTTCCATGACACAGCACCTATTCCCAAGTATACAAAAACTCCCGCTTGGCCAATTGCTACTAGCCAAACAAGAGCAAACAACCATGAATCCTGCCATTGAACTGGTGGCTTTAATGAATGCATGCCAAATTCCATTACAAAAAACAGCCTATCAAGGTTCGCCAATTACAGAAAAATTCAGTGTAGAATTGGGATATTTCGAGGAAATTCGCGTGGCAAACCAGAAGCGGTCGTTTGCTAATGACCATTTGGAAACCATACAGCAGGTAATTGCGAACAGCCTACGCAAAAAACTTTTCTCGTTGACTGATCGTCAACTGTATGTGATTCCTTGTGGTAAATTTGCCCAAAAGTTCGCCGCATTGGCCAATGTAACCTCGCCTAATTGGGAGTGGATTGACGGCATTCCGCATCCTTCTTATAACAATTGGAGTAAGGCCGATTATCAATTGGCCGTCAACAAGTTAACCTCGATATTTTACGCAAATGCACCCTAGAGTGCACTTATTATTGTGCAGAGTCATCCGCCAATGTTTCATAAAAACGCTGACCCGTTCTCGCGTTGTACCAAACACGTTGCTTAATGCCAGTCGTTGGATCGACGGAAATTTCGGCTGTCGGCTCAAAGCCTGGTGGAACCTGATCAGTCCCCCTCATTCCCCGCCTCTGCCTCGCTCTGTTCACATACAAAAGCATCGCCAATACAATCAGTAGTGTGACAATCACATACCCCAAAGCAAAAGTTGCCATAATCTATCCCTCACTCACGATCACAGCCGTGCCATAGGCCACAATTTCTGACATAGTCTGTCCGATTTCACTCGAATCAAAGCGCATCATCACGACCGCATTCGCCCCCATGGCATGGGCGTTCGCCACGAGGCGATCAACAGCAGAACGGCGAGCATCCACGAGCAACTCCGTATATTCTTTAATTTCGCCGCCGACGATACTACGCAAACTTGCCACCAAATTCCCGCCAACACCACGACTTCTTACCACTACACCGAAAGCCTGACCAAGCACTTTTTCCACCTTGAACCCAGCGATATTTTCCGTGGTCACGACAAGCATACAGCACACCTCTTTCGCAAACAATTGCTAGAGCCATTTTAGCACAGCACTTATTAATTCTAAACCACCGCGAAACCTGCAAACGCATGAATGCCACCGTTTTGAAAGCAAGCACTTGCGCTCTTAGCCCGTACTTTGTTATGGTAATACTATCTATTTTCGTTCATCATCCTTACTATAATCACAAGGAGTAACAATCCATGATCGACGCAATGCACGCACCATTAAACCCTCGCAGATGGTGGATTCTTGCCAACGTGTCAATTGGCACGTTTATGGCGACACTCGACGGCAGCATTGCCAACGTGGCGCTACCCACCATTTCCGGCTCTTTACATATTAGCTTACAGTCAGTGCAGTGGGTGGTCACCGCTTATTTGCTGACGATTAGTTCCCTGCTACCACTAGTCGGGAAAATCTCAGACGCAATTGGCAAAGGCCGAGTGTACAACGTTGGTTTCATTGTGTTTTCTATCGGTTCCTTACTATGTAGTTTATCCCCCACTATCACTTGGTTGATCCTATCACGTATTGCCCAAGCCTTCGGTGCTGCCCTACTGATGGCTAACAGCCAAGGCATCGTTGCTCAAACTTTTGGAACAAGCGAACGCGGACGGGCACTTGGCATTACTGGCATGATGGTGTCACTTGGATCACTTGCAGGCCCTGCCATCGGCGGTCTATTGATCGATTCGCTTGGCTGGCCATCGATTTTTTGGGTTAACGTACCTATCGGGATCATTGGATTTATGTTCTCACTTTGGATTTTACCTAAGGAAAAAGGGACGCCCATCGACAAATCTTTTGACTTCATGGGTTCTTTGTTGTTTATGTTAGGCATTGTCATTTTGCTGTACACGATATCCAACGGAGAATCATGGGGCTGGGCTTCCCTGCAAACACTTGTCGCGCTGGCCGTATCCATGCTCCTGTTGATGGCCTTTTTGCTTCAAGAACGCAGGGCAAAAGATCCGATGCTCGACTTGTCTTTATACAAAATCCGCACCTTTAGCGCCGGCACGGGAGCAGGATTCTTGTCTTTCATCTCGCTTTTTACCACCACCATCATGATTCCTTTTTATATGCAAGAGGTGCTACACTTTTCGGCCACCACCGTGGGGCTTGCCATGGTCGCCAATCCACTGGTCATGGTCGTCGTCGCTCCGCTATCTGGGTGGTTATCTGATCACATTGGTTCGGTGGTGCTGGCAACGGGAGGGCTGATCATCAACGCCCTCGGATTTATTTCCCTCAGCCTGCTCGGTAGTCACGTCGGATTTTGGTTGATCGCGTTGCATTTAGCTGTTTTCGGTCTTGGCCAAGGCATGTTCCAATCCCCCAACAACTCAAGCATCATGGCCTCCGTCCCCAGAACCAAACTCGGTATCGCTGGTGGCTTCAATGCGCTGGTTCGCAACTTAGGAATGGTGGTGGGCATCGCCATGTCTGTCGCCCTCTTTAATGGACGCTTACATGCCATAGCGCATCTCCATCCCGCGCTAGCTCATTCCTCGGCTGGATTTGTAGAAGCCTTGCACACCGTTTTTTGGGCGTCTGCGATCACCAGTTTAGCAGGAGCCGCTCTCTCGCTACTTCGGAATCGCAAAAATCAGTCCCCTTCGCTAGAGGCATAGTGAAGGGGCAAACTTACTCATTGTATCTGCATCCAATGCTGCCCACCATCTGTGGTCGTGAACAATTTTGCATCTACCGTCCAAAGCCAACCGTGATTTTCATTCAAAAAACTGATGTTTCCCACCATTAGCGGCACGTTTTGAGAAAGTTTATACGCTGTCCATTGGTGCCCGCTATCATTGGATTTGAGAAATCCTTCGCCATTTACAGCTTGCAACCACGCGACAGATCCATGGGCACCTGCAAATGAAGCCCACCCATCGTTCGCTCCAAATTGATTGATTCCACCTTGTAGCACCCGATTGGACACCTGATTGATCGCTTGCATCCAAGCGCCACCACCAGATGCAGCATTACCGACTGTCGACACGCTCCACGATGCACCATTATTCCGGGAGCGATACACGCCATTTGGTGTGTTAATTACCTCCCACCTAGTTCCCGTGGTGAGATATACACTCACCACACGCCCACCCGCATGCGGAGTTGACCGCAAATGCCACAGCTTGCCCCCGTCACGAGACTGATACAGTCGGCCATCGCCACCCACCGCCATGCCACGTTGCCCAACAACAGCGATGCCCTGACCATAAAACGAACCAACATACGGCGTAGCATGTGTGACAGGAAGTTGCGCATAGCGCTGCCAAGTACGTCCGCCATCCATCGTTTTTAACACCTGATTTACATTGCCCACCACACCAAGACCATAGCCCACTTGCGAACTTACAAAAGCAACACCCATGACAGGCCACTGTTCAGGCCGCGGATACACCCCTTGCCACGACGCGCCGCCATTGATGGTGTGCAGCAACACTGAGCTACCGATACCTTCATCCAACAACCAGCCATCACTTGCGTTCACAAAAGACATTGTTGACCCCAGCGCAATGTAGCCGTTAGCACCCGGTATAGGCGAATAACTCGTCCATTTATTGCCCCCATCGCTGGACGTCGCTAGACTCACCGTACCTATGCCAGTGGCCTCCATGCCGCCCATCACCTTGATGTCGTTGCGACCAATCACAGCCATCGGCCCTGCGTCATATCCCGGGCCTGTCGCCACCTTGATCTTGCCCACTCCCGGCGCAGGACCGCTGCCTGCCGTTGAGATACCAAGCACAGGTGTCCATTTTGTACCATTTATAGTGTGAAAAATAGTGTATGACGATTGTGACATCCCGCCTTGCGCGACCACCTGCGCATACGCCTCGTGCGCCCCAGTTGGATAAATCGTCGCACCCGCTAAATACCAGTAAATCGTGGCAGACTCGGTTTGCGTCTTCACCCAGTGTGCGCCACCGTCAACAGTGTGATAGAAGCCTCCAATGTGCGTATTGGTAGAGGTGGTTACCAACCAGCCGTCGCGAACATTGGAAAACGCTGCGCAAACCGTGGATGGCGGGATGGCGATCTGCTTCCAACGCAGGCCCCCATCCATTGTTTGGTATAGCGATGCAACACTACCATACGCGCCGACAAGTAGATACCCCAATTTTGGCGTGACAAAGTGCACACTGGCGATGGGGACGTTGCCCGTCGCCTTACTGCCTGGATGGACAGCCGTTCGCCAGTGTCTGCCACCGTCTGTGGTGATCACGTACCGGTTGCCTCCCCAAGCCACCACGTCACTTGCATTTAACACCTGAATGGATTGAAGAGTAAGTGAAGTATGATACTGAGGCGTAAAATGAGTGCCACCATCTACCGTGCGTAAAATCACGCCGTTGCCAACAACCCAACCAAGTTTAGGCTTGGCAAAACCAACCCCCGTAAGTAGGGGAGCATGGTTCGTCTGCAAGTAAGCCTGTACAGTCGGCAATGATGCCGAAGCAGCGTGTACAAAACGGTCGCCGCCACCTGCCACAACAATAGACGTGAGTGCGACGGCGACAACCAATGTGAGCGATCGTTTCATCACTAATGCGTCCCCCTTGTCATGATACTGATAGACGAAAGCGGACGCATTGAGGTTACAACACCATCAGGACACTAGTTCAAACCAGAGGCCATGACAGCTTCAATGTCAGCTACTTGTTTTGGAATGGCATGGGACAACACTTCTGCCCCCGCTTCGGTGACAAGTACGTCGTCCTCAATGCGAATGCCGATCTGTTCGTTTGCCACGTATAGGCCAGGTTCCACCGTAATCACCATCCCCGGTTGCAGTTCACCGTCATACACGCCCACATCATGCGTATCCAGTCCCAAAAAGTGACTAACACGGTGATAATAGTAATTGCCAAGCTCACTTGCATCAGCAATGAGCCCAATGCGCAACAACTCTTCAGTCAACACCTTTTTGGCAATCTCATTCAGTTCTTTCATCGGAAATCCAGGTTTGATCGCATCAATCACCGCTAATTGCGTCTTTAAAACGATCTCGTACAACTCTTTTTGACGAGGACTAAATTTGCCGTTAATCGGAAAGGTGCGACTAATGTCTGCCGCGTAGTAACCAAACTGTGCCCCAAGGTCGAGCAGCACCAGTTCCCCGTCCTGAGCATCTCTGTTATTTTCCACATAATGCAAAATGGTAGCATTAGCTCCTGAGGCCACAATGCTAGGAAAAGCAAAATCTGTTACACCAGCCATTTTTAATGAAAAATTAAAATGCGCCTCTAGTTGGTACTCTGTCATTCCAGGACGGGCATTATTCCACAAATTGGTTAATCCGTCCGCAGTGATAGCAATCGCCTTTTTTAGCAGTTGCACTTCTTGATCAGATTTTATCCGCCTCATATTGGCAATCACAGGATATGCATTACGAATGGCTAAGTACGGATGATGCATGTGTAATTGCTGGGCATACTGTTGTGAATGTGAGAGCGGGCCTTCTATGTCACGAGATTCCAGATCCATGTACACCTCGGCATAATTCCCCTGCAACAATAAGCGATTCACAAAGGTCGCAAAATCCTCCTCATAGACCACCTTTTCAATCCCAGAAACTGCGCGCACTGCTTCTTCACGCATCCGATACCCGGTCCATTTTTCTTTTGCAGGATCAGGTTTTTCAATAAAAATCAGCTCTTGAATTTGATCATTATTTTTTTCCGCTAGGTAGATAAATCGTTCACGAGCAAGACCAGTCAAATAATAAAAATTTCTGGGAACGGTATACAAGTATTGTTCATCCGCTGACTTGCTTGGAGCTGTTCCTGAAAACATCACCAATACACTGGAATTTGGCATAGTAGAATGTAAAATCCCCCGCCGCGCCACATATTCGTTGATTGCCATAGAATTACCCCTCTCTAAAATCAAACGCTACGATCTTGTATTCACTAGCATAACAGAACGGCTACACTTTCTACAAAATTACGACAATTGTTTATTGTCATTCATAGTTTATAATTTAATTATTGATGAAGAAATTATCCGATATATTCAGTGATTATTAGTGGGGAATATATATACTGATTATATTATCATTGAGGTGATGACGTGTTTCGAAAAAAAAACACCGCTTCTGTGCTGCCCATTGATGCAGAAGATATCGCATTGGCAGCCAGCGTAAATTGGACATCACTTCAAGAAAAAGTGGCGAAAGGTGACCTGTCGGTGAGAGTCAGCGTGACATCGACAGCACCGCCAGCCATGGCCGCTTTTAATGCCGTCATGGATCATTACGAGCGAGACATCATTGCACTCACTAATTCACTAAATCAAGCGATCAATTCTTCTGCCAAGCAAAACAACCGTCTGCACGAACTAGCAGATGACAGCAAGAAATTAAGTAATGGCATGCAACGCATTGCAGCCGCAGTGGAAGAATTATCGTCTAACATTGAGGAAATTGCAGGGAATGCCACTCAACTGAATGAACAAATTCATTCAGTTGAAGAAGTCGCCTCTACCAGTAGCATGAAGGTATCCGAATCGGCGAACATGGCACAAAATTTAGGTGTGGTCGTCGGTACGCTTCAGGAGCGTATGGGGCAGTTAACTGGCAGTATCAGCTCGATTACCCACTTGATCCAACTCATCAGAGAAATTGCAGAACAGACGAACTTGCTTGCTTTGAACGCCAGTATTGAGGCCGCTCGCGCAGGAGAACAAGGGCGCGGGTTTAGTGTGGTGGCAAACGAAGTAAAAAAACTTTCTGACAACACACAGCGAGCCGTATCGGAAGTGGTAAACCAAGTCAACACCATTCAATCCGACACGAAAAATACGAACCGAGAGCTTGGTTCGCTCACCCAAGATACGCACAAAACAAGTCAAATTTCAGAAGAGACGAAAACGCTGATTAATACCATGTTGACTCACATCAGTCATTCCAATGAACAAATGCGGCAAATGGCTCCTGCCATCCAAGAACACTCCAGTGTGTTTCAGGACATCGCTTCTACGGTAACCGAACTTAGTGGCGTCACACAAGAGGAGTCAGTTAAAATTCACACGAGTGCCACGGATTTATTTTCCCTAGTCAATAGCCTAGAGGATGTGCGGAGCCGCTATAGCCTCTATCGATTAGGTTTTGACCACAATGAATTTCTGGAGTTAGCGTTGACCGATCATTTGCTCCTCAATTGGCATTTGCGCGCGATGCTGCAAGGTTTGACCAAATTAGATGAAGCAAAGATTGGCGAACATCGTTTGTGCCGCTTAGGCAAATGGTATTATGGTGAAGGCCAACCCATTTTCGGACACCACCCTGCATTTATCGAACTGGAACAGCATCATGAAAAAATTCATCACACCGCCCAAGAAATGATCATTACTTACAAAAATGGCAATCAACAAAAAGCAGAAAGCTTATATCAAGTGATTGATAAAGAGATCGGCCCGATGATGGTACAGGTGATTGATTCTCTCCACGGCACTTTTTTAGCCTAAATACTCATCCTTCCAAGGAGACATCCGCTACGACTTCTGGATAAGCAAATGAACTCACATCTCGATCTTGGTACCTGGCAATTTGAAACACCACAAGCCATATGATCGCGAAACCAGTAAATTGACCCCAAGTAAGTCCCTGATGGAGCACGACCCAATTCAGGATCAGTCCCGTAGCAGGAAAGGCAAGCTCTGCAATGGTAGCATAGGAGGCCTTCGTGGTAGACAGCCCCTTATAATAGAGCAACAGACTGATCAAACTTGGGAAAAGCGCCTGAAACAATACATTCAAAAATGCAACGGGAATGATAATATGTTGACCAAGCTGCGTCCAGTTCGGATTGGCAAACAGCACCATCGCAAAAAGCAAAGGCAATGCCATAAAAAAACGAGCCGCCGTGACGGTTTCGAATTTCATATGATTAAGTAGCAGACGGCCCATGACTGTAGATCCTCCCCATAATATGGCAGCGCCAATAGCCAGGAGAGATCCGATAATTCGAAAGTCCGATAATCCAGAAGGCGCTGAGAATCCGAACGTCAAAAGATAGGTGCCAATAAGTGCGACTAGCAAAAACCACTGAAAATGCCGAGGTAGTTTTTCTTTCAATATCCATCTTGCCAAGAAGATAGCAAATATGGGCTGAAGTTTTTGAAGAATCAACACCACACTGGCATTACC
>JAJZCJ010000107.1 GCA_021846145.1 Bacillota bacterium | reverse complement strand
TCATCACGCCGATCTGCAAGCGCCGCTCCCAAAACAAATATCCAGCTATATAACAATGTATCATAAATGTTTACATAAAAATTTACTTCAGGATTCATGGCGTGCATTTCAATCCCCGCGAATGCCAGGAATGAGACTGTCCACATCATCCGCTTTATTTTCAGTTTATGTAAACCGTAGATCAGGAGGGGGAAAATTAAACTAATCCGCATTTCCTGACCAAGACTCCAAACAACAGGATCCATAGTTTGCGTGTTAAATATTCCAATCATAAAAAGATGACCTAGGACAAGCGGCTTCGTCAAAAACGGGGTTTGGTGTACCGCGATATGCATCAAAACAGATAAAATCAAAGCGCTTATGTAAGGTATATATAGCCGAATGAATCGACGTGAAATAAAATTAAGGTAGGTGGGAGCTCGCTGACCTTCGTACATGGTGGCCAACACGAACCCACTTAGGAGGAAGAAAAAAATCACAGCTGCTCTGCCGGACATGAGGAGAAAAAGCGGGGTTAGAAAAATGAATGCGCCATAGGTGGTGTACAAACCCGAAACAGTCATGATGTGAAAAATCATCACGGAAACTGCTGCAATACCACGCAGTGAATCTAATTGCTCATATCGTTGTTTTTTCATGTGCGTTACCTCGTTTCTAATCGGGATTCACGAAAGGTGTAAATAGTCAGCTACAACAAAGCTACAATTTTTCTTGGAGAGTACCCGATTTTACCGATGTGCAGAAGGGGGAAAAGACTGTATTGGCGGTATTTTATATACTTACGAGGTGTCTTTGATCGAACTTACAAGCAGGGGGTCGGTAGCTCGAAATCGCCAACACCCATCAACCTAATGTGATTCATCTGTTCGTAAATAAAAAGGTGTAATTGCCTACTACACGGGGAACCGTTGCACTTAGTGCCGGAAGAGTTGCGGCTGGAGGTGGAACAGAGCCTTGGCGTGCGGATTGAAGGAAGCCTGTGCCCCAGTTGCCGTTTGCGTTTGCAAACGGAGTATGGCGGGAAGATTGAACAGGTGTTGGTGGAGCGGGTGCTGCTTTCTGAAAATGAACGCGTAGGGATTGGCACGTTTAGCCCTTCCGATCCTAAATCACAGGATATCGCAGATTTGACAGGGAGTATTGATTTTGCCACCATCTCAGAATTTGGTTCGGAGAGTGATCCGAGAGCCTATCGGTTTGATGGCGAATTGAACAAGGCCAACCGGGGTCTGATGGAATTTCAGGAGATGTTGAAGTGCGATGAGAAATTCTTATGGCACCTGCTCTCGCTAACCCAGGAAGGCAACTTTAAGGCCGGTCGCTTTGCCCTTATCTCCGCAGATGAAATGATTATCGCGCATACTAACGAGACGGAGTATCGGAATTTTGTTAGCAATAAGCGCAATGAAGCGCTGCAATCGCGGATGATTGTGATGCCGGTGCCCTATAATTTGCGGGTGTCAGATGAAGTGAAAATTTATGAAAAATTGATTGCACAGTCTGACATTACGGATGTGCATATTGCGCCGCATGCGCTGTGGACGGCTGCGGTATTTTCTGTGTTGACTCGGTTGAAAGACAGCAAAAAGCAAGGCATGGATTTGTTGAAAAAGCTGTATTTGTATGATGGGCGCACGGTCGAGGGGTTTAAGGGCAAAGATGTTCGGGAACTTCGGGCAGAGGTGCCAGATGAAGGGCTGTTCGGCATCGATCCCCGTTATGTGATCAATCGTATCTCTAGTGCGCTGATTCGCCAAGACACGACGTGCATCAATGCGCTAGATGTGCTTCGCGCGATCAAGGATGGATTGGATCAGCACGCTTCCATCAGCAAGGAAGACCGGGAGCGGCTACTCAACTTTGTCGCCGCCGCCCGCAAGGAATACGATGATATGGCCAAAAAAGAAGTGCAAAAGGCGTTTGTCTACGCCTATGAAGAATCAGCGAAAACACTCCTTGAGAATTACCTGGATCATATCGAAGCGTATTGCAACTGGCAAAAGTGACAGTTGCGCATTACCGTACTATTATGCGCGTTACATCCCCGATTGCAACGTGATGGTTAATGAGAACTGTCGCGGCGCTTTCCACTCCGGTTTTCGCAAATAGGCTATTTGCTTGATCAGCGCTTTGATGATGCGATTCTTTTGCTCGATCGTGGCAACTGTGTAGATATCCCATGCGTTATTAAAAACAGGACGCGCGAGACTGCTCGTCTGCGTGGCAGCGTTTGTCTCTAGAGCGGGCACCAGCTTATCCTCGATTCTTTTGATGTCCGCTGTTAGTTGGTGATTTCTCAATTCATACAACTCCGAGGAATAAATGCCGCGCTCCAGTAGTTCGCATAGTTTATCACGTCGTTTTTGCAGGCGTTCCCATTCCTTTTGTAGCGTGTTTTGTCGTGATATTGCCGATGTCGCTTGCTGTTGCTGTATGTGGTTGATCTTCTCTTGCATCGCCAAGATCTCGAGCATGGGTCTGATCGTGGAATACACGACTTCCTCTACTTTGTGCAGGGCAATCATACGCTGCGGGCAATGTGGAGTGTGACAGGACAAGTAGGGGCCAGGTCTGTTTTTTGGAAAATTAGCCTGTAATGATTTGCCGCATAGACGACAAATGAGGACACCGGCAAAAGGATTGATCAGATGGCTGCGTTGCGGGGATAACGAGGATCGTCGCGTGACCGATAACTGCTGCGCGAAATCCCATCGCTCCGGGGTAATGATCGGTTCGTGAGCGGCAATTTTTCGATAGATTTCTTCGTTGGCGCGTGCCTGATGGGTTTGATAGGAGCCATCCTCTTGCTTAATCCAACGAGTTCTGCCAAATACTTGATCGCCCTTATATTTGGGGTTGGTCAGGATTTTGCTGATCGTGACACGGGACCACACGGGTTGCCCTGACGGTGACGGAATACCTGCCGAGGTAAGTTTATTGGCAATGCGTGTATGACCTAACCCCGCAATATACCAATCATAGATCTGTCGGACGATGTCCGCTTCTGCCGGTTCGACCAGTAAATATAAATTGGCGTCCTTGACGTAGCCATAAGGTGGTTTTTGGCTTAATTCCTTGCCCTCTAGCACAGATCTCCGACGGCCAGATTGTAGGCGTTTTTTGATCTGCTTGTATTCCATGCGCGCCAGAAAACTCTTTACTTCGACGGTGAATTCTCCTAGTTCCTGATTCAAGTCGTGTCTTTCAAATGGGGTGATGATGAGCGTGTTCGAATCTTTGAAAATTTTTTCGATCCATCCTTGATCTCTTTTATCTCCCCTGCCTAAACGATCAAGGTCTGCTACTAGCACCGCATCATAGGCTAGCGCCTTCACCTTTTGCAAAAGCGCTTGCATCGCTGGGCGTTCTTGAATAAATTCACCAGACACCACTTCTTCAAAGATGTCTTGCACGTAGATAGCTTCTCGTTTGGCGTAGGCCAATAGTTCAAAACGGTGTTTGGATAACGTATCGTATTCATCGCCACGCCTTGCAGCTTCTCGTTCCGCTTCCACGTCTTTGCGCGATTTGCGCAGGTAAATAGCAGTGTGTAACGGTTCAGATGACATCCTACACGCCCCTTTTTTTAATGAAATGAGATGCCCTCGCTTATATCATCCATAACGTTTTGCAGATTGGAATATGCATGAAATAGTTGGATTCAGAAGGTGGGGATAAGTTATGCAAGGCAACGATAACGAAGAGCCAGAGGTGATCAGAGAAGGCAAGTGGTTTTCCATGAGTGCAGAGGAAATTGCAAAAGAATGGATGAATGATGGTGATGGGCAAATACCTGCACAAGCACATCTTCAAAATGTGCTCTTGCAGATCGTGGAGGAATCCTTTTTACTAGAGGAAGGGGGGAGGCGGGAGCGTGAACAAGGAAATTAGACCATTTTCGGGCTTGCCGGGTGCAAAATCCGTGAACCGATTGGGCGATGCCACCGGACGGCCTGCTTCTGATCGGCAGACGTTGGCAAAGGGCGTCGATCGTGCAAAACTTGCGGAAACCGTACAGCGTGGTGGTTCTGCAATAGAACAATTTGGTGCGCCTGTGCCTCCGGAATTTGCTGCTGATCCACATAAAATGCAGACGGAATGGGGCTGGCGACGATTCCTTGTGCAAACCTTAAATGAGGAACAGCAACTAGCCGCAGGTGGTGGATTGCCAAATGAGGCTGCCCCACCCACAGATAATGCGGAGACGATGCAGAAATTAGTGCAAACATTGTGGCATACATTGCACCCTTTGTTACAGGAGCCGGCTATGCAGGGGCAGGAGATGCCAGTGACTGGCTGGTTGACTCCTGGGTTGTTATTGCCGCTTTCGGATCTGCAGGATCATCATTTTAAGAACTCCAATGTGCCTGAAAAAGTGAAGCGGATGGCCATTGCGGAAAAACTGCAGTTGGCGGTACACAGCCATTTGTCGCCGGTCATAGGGAGGGGTTTTTTTTATCCGCCGGTTTTTGCAAACGAAGATCGTCGCCAAGCTGTCTATTGGAAAGCAGAACGACAACAGGTGACCACGGAACAAGATGAATTGGCACAACATTTACTTATAAGCATTGAGATCCAAGGGAAACCAATGGAATTGCTTTTTATTTTTTCGTCTTCCTCATTATCCCTGCACATTCGCACAGACGATGAACAACTTCGGGAGGATCTGATGTACAGTCAACCAGTGGCGAAATTAATCTTGCAGTCGGTAGGGTGGGACATGAGCCAGTTTTCAATTGGCAAATTGGCAGTGATGAGAGGAGAGTTGTAAAATGGAGTCTAAAAAAGCGGTGGCGCTGCAATACGAGAAGCAGACTGACCTTGCCCCTCGTGTGGTGGCAAAGGGTGCGGGTGCGGTGGCTGACGCTATTATACGGATGGCGCAGGCGGCTAACGTGAGCGTGTATGAGAACCAAGAGTTGGCGGATGCGTTAATGAAGATGGAAGTTGACCATGTGATTCCCAAAGAATTGTATGCCGCGGTGGCAGAAGTGTTGTCATTTGTTTATCGTGTGCATGGGGTTGGGAAACTGGAATAAACTCAAAGATCCTATCACAGGGGACGAGATCGATCCAGATGAAAGGCTGATGCGCTCTATTGAAGAGCAAATTGGCATCTCTGAAAACGCCAAACGGGCGTTTCGCGAGGAAATTCTGATTCGCATTTCGACCTATACAAGGCGCGGGAAGCGTTTTGATTACCAGTCACATGAGCGTTTGAAAGAAGCGATCGAAAAGAAGCTTTTTGCCGACCTCAAAGATATTGTGAAAATTACTACCTCGATCAAGACGCCGGATCAAAGTCAGCTAAAGAAACTCAATGAAGTGAGTAAGCGTCTGATGGATGATCACGGATACTGTGCTGTGTGTGCAAATGAACTTTTACAATATACAGGTAGTCTACTGAATCGTTAAAGGAGGGGGTCGTATGGACACGCCTCGATTTAATTTAAGTCAGGACGATTGGTCACTACATCGAAAAGGTCAGCAGGATCAGGCGCGCCATCAGGAAAAGGTAAAAGAGGCGATCAGGCAAAATTTACCTGATCTCATTAGTGAGGAAGGGCTCATCATGACAGATGGGAAAAATATCTTAAAAATACCCATCCGGTCATTAGAGGAATACCACTTTCGCTATAATTTTGACAAGCGCGGGCATGAGGGACAGGGGCAAGGCGGTTCGAAGGTGGGCGATGTACTAGGTAAGGATAAAGGGAAGCCAGGGGATGCCGCAAGCGGAGCCGGTGATCGCCCAGGACTCGATTATTATGAAGTAGGCGTGTCGATCGATGAGATCGCGGATGTGCTTTTTGCAGATTGGGAACTGCCGAATTTGGAAGAAAAAAAGCCAGACCAGCTTACTGCACCTGCTGTCGAATTCAAGGATGTGCGCAAAATTGGTCTGCAAGGCAATATCGAAAAAAAGCGAACTTTGCTTGAATCCATGAAGCGTAATGCCATGGCGGGCAAACGAGTGACAGGCCCCATTCGACCCGAAGATCTTCGTTATAAAACGTGGGATGAAGTGGTAAAACCCCAGTCGCAGGCAGTGGTGATTGCGATGATGGATACGTCCGGATCACCGCGGAATACAAAATGAAACAAATTCTTTTAAAAAGTAGCGGTTCGTGAGTGATTTATTTGACATCCATACTTATATTTGTTCTTATTAAAATATATATATATAGGACGCGGAAAGGTTTGTGGAATGGCATATTTTAAGCGCGTGAAAAAGGCGATAAAGGGCAACCAATTTTCGTTGTTTGGTAGATTCATGTTAGGGGTCGCATTACTCGGACCGGGACTCATGGTGATGTTAGCAGATACCGATGCAGGTAGTGTGATTACTGCGGCTCAATCAGGTGCCGAGTGGGGATATCGAATGATTCTTCCCCAACTGATCCTGATACCAATGCTTTTTCTGATTCAGGAAATGACGGTCAGGTTAGGTGCCGTGACCAAAAAAGGACACGGTGAATTGATCCGCGAACGCTTTGGATTTGGCTGGGCCGCACTCTCGGTAGCGACTCTTTTTTTATCTTCCGTAGGTGCTTTGGTGACGGAATTTAGCGGCATTGCCGGGGTTGGGGCGCTTTTTGGGTTACCTGCTTGGTTCACGGTTAGTTTGAGTACAGTTTTGCTCATTATTATTGGGCTTACAGGGAGCTACCTGCGCGTGGAGCGTATTGGGATCGCCGTAGGATTGTTTGAATTATTTTTTATCCCTGCTGCCATTATCGCAAGACCCGATTGGCATGCGGTGGGGGCTGGATTGATCACGGTGCCGCTCAATCACCCTCAATACTTGTACATGCTTGCGGCTAATGTCGGGGCGGTGATTATGCCCTGGATGATCTTTTACCAACAAGGAGCAGTCATTGAAAAGGGTTTGACGGTAAAAAATCTCAAGCATTCCCGATGGGATACCTTGGGAGGCTCAATTTTGACCCAAGTGATCATGATCGCAGTGGTGGTGACGACTGCGGCCACCGTTGGGAGGTTCCATTCTAGTCACCCACTTGATACCATCCAACAAATAGCCACGGGGTTGGTGCCGTTTCTGGGCACATTTGGCGCTAATCTGGTGTTTGGAATGGGGATGCTGGGGGCTAGCTTTATCGCGTCGATTGTTGTCTCGCTTGCTGGTTCTTGGGGGATTGGTGAGGCGTTTGGTTTTAAGCACAGCTTAAATGACAAGGTAAAAGATGCTAAGTTGTTTTATTTTATCTATACAATGACGCATGTACTGGGGGCTATTTTGGTCATTGTAAGTATTAATTTAGTGAGGCTATCGATCGATGTGGAAGTGATGAATGCGATGCTGTTGCCAATTGTGATAGGGCTACTGCTAGCACTCGAAGCGAAAGCATTACCCACAGAATGGAGAATGAAAGGACTATATAAGTACACGGTCTGGGGAGTGTCTCTACTGGTAATTGGATTTGGACTTTTTATGACGATATCGCTTTTTATTTGAGTATAAGTGGGAATGGGTCAACTCCTGTGCAACATATATAGTCTAAGAAGATTGGAAAATCTTCTGGAGAGGAGGAAATGAATATAATTGCCAAATACAAAGGAGGGGGACATCCAGAGGTTTGAAGATCGCTTCACAATAATAGAGGAATTTGGACATGCGGAACTCCTTCCTCTACTGAGGAATTCCTTGAGCGATTTACAAGAGTCGGCCTACGGGTGTTTAATTTTAGAGCCTAGCAGATAAAATGCAAGCGCCTTTTCCATTAAGGAGGAGGCGCTTGCTTGTGAGGTGAGAGGCCATTGGTGTGGTGTGCCATCTATGCGCGCGTCTCTACAGACAAGCAGGCAGAATCAGTCGATCACCAGGTGTCATTGCTTCAAGAATTGGCGGAGAAAAGAGGAGAAAATTGGCAAGTTAGAAGTGAGTGTATTTATGAAGATGAGGGAGTATCTGCCACTAAATACTCCATTTGGTCGCGGCCTGCCATGCGCAGGTTGCTTAATGACGCGGGCATAGGGAAGTTCCAGGTGGTGATGTTTAAAGGGATTTCTCGACTTGCCCGCAATACGCATGAGGCATTAGATGTGCTTGAACGCCTGAAAAGCAAAGGCTTGCGCGTGATCTCTTATGAAGAAAGCTACGATTCTCAATTGGAGAATTCGAATTTCCTTTTCACTATGCACGCTGCGATTGCAGAATATGAAGCGGAAAAAATTAGTATTCGCGTTCGGCTTGGCAATAAGGAAAAGGCTAAGTCAGGAAGGTGGACAGGTGGAACACCGCCGGATGGCTATTTGCTTGGAGAATCCGGAAAGTTAGTGATTGATGATGAACGCGCACCGGTTATTCATCACATTTATTCTTTTTATGTCAATGAGGAACTGGGGTACAGCAAGATTGCGCAGCGCTTAAATCAGTTGGGCCATCTCACCAAGGCGGGGGGGCCTTGGTATGCCAGCGGCGTCGCTCGGATTTTAAAGAATGAAGTGTATACAGGAGCGCTTTTGTACAATCGTCGGCAGGATAAAAGTATTAGAGATTACGAGAGCGACATTCCAGGGAAGAAAAAAGAAGTGCGAATTGTCAATCCCCGGGATGCATGGGTGGTCGTGAATGACGCACATCCGCCGCTGGTGCCAAAGCAAACTTTTGAGCAGGCACAGTTGCTTCGCATGCATCATCATCAGCGTATTGCCGCAGGATCGCGCTCGTATCACTTACTTACTGGCTTATTAAAATGCGGTCAGTGCGGTCAGCCGATGATTTGTCAAAAACGCAGTCAGGCAGGACGTGAGTACCGATACTATGTGTGTAAAACGTATCATCAGCAAGGCCGGAGCGCTTGTTCACAACCCAGCCTGCCGGCCTATGCACTGGAACAATACGTGACTCACAGAATCAGCAAGTATCTGCACGGTGTGGCAGAAGAAGAGGTGCAACACTTGGCACCATCTCGTGTGTTGAATGCTCTTTTGGACTTTGATTTGGGGTCTCTAGGCGATCGTGTGAACTGGAATCCTGAAAAATGGCAGCGTCGTTTTTTGCAAAAGTTAGTGACGGAGATCGTGGTGAAGGAACAATACATTCACCTGTGTTATTCATTTCAACCTCCGCGCATCAATGGGGACATTTGAGAAATACATTGCTCGGACATTCTTCTTTTGGATGACCCGTTTTTTACGCAGTAAATATCAGTCTGTTCGCATGGAGTTTATTGCTCACCATACAGAAGCAAAAAGGGTAAGCGAAGCTGAGTTTTTTAGTAAAGGTGAAAGCGGGGGTACCATCTGTTCTTCTGCTTATCAAATGGCGCTGGATTTGGTGCATACAGAATACCCGGCAGAACGCTATAATATCTATCCTGTACACTTTTCCGATGGCGACAATCTCACCTCAGACAATGAGCGGTGTGTGCAGTTAGTGAACGAATTGATGGAAGAGTGCAACGTCTTTGGGTATGGAGAGATCAATCAATAGCACTGCTACCCTACCCATCGCAAAGATCATGAAAAACGCGACAAACGCCTTTATACAAAGGTGCTCGCCGCGTGACATTAACGAAATACTATCATATACGGTTGTATTGTCAATGCGTTAAAATTTCAACCAAACCTCTAACTCTAGCGGACGCTCCGTTGGCCACATCCGATCCCGGCGATAAATGATGCGCTCCACCACACTTTGCAGTACCTGTTGTTGCAGTGATGGCGGGGAATTGGTGGTAAACACGGTGGGTCGCGACTGGGCAAATTCAACTTTTGCAAAGTCCACTTCTACAAATGTGACAATTTGAGCAATTGTTTTGTAAATGTTGTTTTTTATCAGGGGATAGGGTGCACTTTTTGTTTGGCAATCAGGAGTCGTGCAGATCAGGCGATCTTGTCTTTTTCCATAGGATTTGCGGTATTGCATCGGGTGGTGGCAGTGATAACAAAAAATGAGTGAAGAAAGTGGATGTTTCGTGTGATTTTTCTTTTGCATGTGAGGTGCAGAGGGGGAATGAGTAGCAAAGAAATCGGGGAATTCATCGATTGTAATTAGTGCCGGATGTGCTGTTTCTTTTTTGATCCATCTTTCTTCTGGCACTGGTTCTTTTTGGTATTTTGATCCATTTTTCAGATATCGGTGTTGACCCCAAATGATGCGGCCAAGGTATGCTTGATTTTGTAAAATAAAAGCAACCGTAGAGGCCCCCCATTGCCCTCCCTTGGGGGCAGGGATGTTATTGGCGTTT
>JAJZCJ010000106.1 GCA_021846145.1 Bacillota bacterium | reverse complement strand
CCCCTTCATGATTAATGTCAAAAGCCTGACGAGAAAAATTAGAACTACCAATAAAAAATAGGTTGCCATCATCAATTGACATTATTTTCGCATGTAACAGTTCATCCTGCAATGGTCGGTAGAAGCAAGTAGCTATGCCCGCCTGTAACAGTTCGTATGCTGTTTTCTTCTGATAAGAAGCGTGCGGGTCCAATACCACTTTCACCTCCACTCCCCTTGATTTAGCTGCCAATAAAGCCTGAATAAAAGGCCGGCTGGTAAGCGCAAATGCTTCAATTTCAATATTTTTTTGCGCCTGCGCAATAGCTGCCAACATCGCAGGAGCAATTTGTCTATCCACCAATATCGGAGAACGGTAAGCCGGTGCCTCTTCGGGAATACCACCTGCATCTTGATAATCTCGTTGAAATACCTCTTCAAAAGCAGTCGTCGCTTGCATTAAAAAAACAGAGGCATCATGATTAAAGAGACTTTCACGACCAAAATTCATTCCTCCCATCAGTGCCTCTAAGCCGTCTTTTGTGTTGACCACCAACAGTTTGATATGGGAGATTCCACTAGGAATCGTTAATGATCTGATCTTTACACCAGCTTGTTTTAAATATGGCACAGCCACTGACTGTGATTGAGACTCCGTACCGTCAACCACCACCTCCACGTCCACACCGCGTTTTTTTGCGGAAACTAGCGCATTTAAAACAGCCTTGTCTCCCAATTCATAAACACTGAAATGACAAAACGAAGTACTCGCACTAATCATCTTTAAAGCGCGTTGTTTCACTTGCGACCCCCAGTATAGTGTCATATTCCCAGAAACCGCAGCAGCAGGCATTGAGCTAGGAATATCGCTAGCAGTAAGCCCACATCCTCCAAGCATAAACACCATAATCAGTAAAATAAACGAAAAAACCCGCAACCCTTTATATCTAGTACCTAATAATTTGCCCAAGCGGATCATCAACATCAGTCCTCCTATTTAGAAGTGGAACTAATGCATCTGTACCCGCCAAGTGATCAAATACCTTTTTGCAATTGTAAAATTTACATTATCGTATATGTAAAGTGCGGACTCGGTTCCACGCCATCCCTAATTCCATGGCCCTAGGCAATGCATAGAATCCTGAACATCCTTCGTACGTACCAGTGGATGCAAATCCATTTTGTAAAACGTGTTGCACGGATTTTTCCACCACTGTCCTAAGCGAAATGGTGCCATTCACATAGGAATCTAACGCAAAACGCATAAGTAGCGCAATTGCTCGCAATTGGCCTTCATCCACTAGTTGTTCGAGCGCACTAAGATCGACAAATTCATCACCTATGTGCAACGTAGGAAACGCTTTGGCTTCTATGCGATCTATTCGATTTCGCAAGTTAGGGGGGTGAGGGGATCTGGTGCGTACGGGGTTTAGCGGCACGATTACTTCTGTTTTTCTTGAAACGGGCAGTCTCCGGGATACTTCCTTTGCTTTCACAGTATAGTCATACGGTCGATATTCATCCATGTCGATGACAACGTCTGCCGCATCAAGGTAATCGCCCGATCCTCCAATCACTAAAATCGTCGAAACGCCAAGTTGATCGTACAGTTCACGCACACGATCTACAAATGGCGTTATTGGTTCTCTTTCTTTGACCACCAGCATTTGCATCCGCGCATCACGAATCATGAAATTCGTTGCACAAGTATCTTCATCCATTAACAACACCGTCGCACCTAATTCCATGGCCTCCACAATCGCCGCCACCTGTGAAGTCGATCCACTGGCGTCTTGTGTACTAAATGTGGTAGTAGATCTTCCTCGAGGCAAGTGATTAATAAATCCGGAAATATCGACGCGACTGACTCTGCGGCCATCTTCCGCGCGAATCTTGACCGCTTGTGCATCGGTAATACACCATTCCCTGCCATCCCCAGCCACATGATTGTACACACCTCGCTCAATCGCATGCAATAAGGTGCTTTTCCCATGAAAACCGCCACCAACAATCAGTGTGACGCCTTTTTTGATCCCCATCCCACTAACTGTCCGGCCACTGGGCAATTTTTTAACTACACGCAAACTCTCTGGACTATGAAACTGTACGGCAATTTTCTCATCCATCGGCAAATCGCTGACACCACTTTGGCGCGCCAAAACGGATCCTTCACCGATAAAGGCGATCAAGCCCGAATCAGCGAGTGACTTCCTGAGTGCACATTGATCAATATATAAATTAATGTGTGCCTGCAACGTATCAAATGGAAACTGACTGCGCGAGAAAGCTAAGTCAAACACAAACGGTAGATCCTCTAATAACATGGCCTCAGCGTCTTTCGCTCTGATTTTACGGCCATTTGCAGGTAATCCAATCGACATCCGCACTTCTATTGAATCCGGCGTAATCATCACACTGCTTCGAGCCAACACCACTTGTCCTGGTACCGCAACTAATAATGAACCACTACGCCCACTACCCCTGCGCTTGGCACCAAGTTCAGATAAAGCCAACACCATTCTACGCGTCAAAAAGTCCTCAATAGCAATTCGCTGATCGATATTGTGCAAATCAACTTCACTGATGCGTAACAGATCCATAGGCACTCTCGCTCGAATTCTTGAGGGGGGAGCAAAAGGGTCGGCCTGCACATGATCAATAATCAACTCATAAAAGGGGAGGTGATACTCCCCTTTTAAATCCTTATACCCGCTATACGGTTTGCCATCAAGGCTTCTCAGCGTGCGCAGAAAATTTGTGTGGCTGTCCACCAATCAGACCCCATTTCGTGGCACATCCTCTAATAGGGCTTGTAAATAATTCAATACAGGTTCACGCATGTCAGGCCGGGTCAACGCCAAGCCAATGGTGGCTTTTATATAGCCCAGTTTATCTCCAATATCGAAACGTAAGCCCTCAATTTTACAGGCGTTAAGACCTTCTATGTTCATTTGCGTATGCAGTGCATCTGTAATCTGTATTTCGCCTTGTTTGCCAGGAGCTGTATCTGCCAGAATGGAAAAAATACTAGGATGAATGATGTAGCGACCAACAATCGCCAAATTGGAAGGAGCATCTTCACGCGCTGGTTTTTCAACAAGATCATTGATTTTGTATTTTATTCCATCTAAACTATTGCCAGAAATAATCCCGTAACTCGATACATTCTCCCATGGCACTTCCTGCACACCAATTACTGATGTATGAGAACGTTCATATACATCTAACAACTGCACTAAAGCAGGTACTTCTGAATGAATAATGTCATCACCTAGCAAAACCGCAAAAGGCTCATTGCCGACATATGATCTTGCCATGAAAATAGCATGGCCTAAGCCTCGCAATTCGGGTTGACGTATGTAATGAATATTAGCTAAATTGGATATTTGTTGCACGACTTCTAACACTTCGTGCTTCTCATGCTCAGCTAGGTGCATCTCTAATTCCATTGAGCGATCAAAATGATCTTCGATCGCTCGCTTAAACCGCCCTGTCACGATCAAAATGTCCTCAATGCCTGATTCTACAGCCTCTTCTACAATATACTGAATGGCTGGCTTGTCCACAAGTGGTAACATTTCCTTTGGCTGAGCTTTTGTGGCAGGCAAAAATCGGGTCCCCATGCCTGCTGCAGGGATCACCGCTTTCCTAATTTTCATACGTAACGAATCCTTCTTCCCTGAAATCATACAGTAGTCGCAATTATTCGACCCATTCCCGTAGAATGTTGTAACGCATTTTTTGCACGTAAGCTTGTTCAAGGTCAATTTCCGTATAATTGGCGAGCTTCACTATATAAGCCAAACAATCTGCCAATTCTTCGCGCAAATGATCCTTCGCTACTTCCGCGACCTCACTTTTTTCTGGATCGCGCAGGGCGTTCTCCATGCGTCGGATTTCTTTGGCGACTTCTCCCACTTCCTCAACTAACAACATTACATTTAACGGCAATTCTCGTGAGAATCCTTTTTCCTCATCCAGCCACTCATGAAACTCCTGACAATCTCTGAGGGTCGGCTGCTCTTTGAGCATCGTACTTCACCACCCAAAATGCCCTTTTTTTCTATCGTAACATACCGTAAGCAAACTTTCATTGAGAATGAGCGGATTACATTTACTCCTTTTTATTCTTCATTTCGCAAATTAATAGTGGGCAATAAATGATCATAATCTACTAAATGACGCTTGTCCCAAGTGTCAGGTTGATAAGGATCAAATTTTTCCAAAAACGAAATAACCTCTCGTGTAATAGCCGTTGGTGTCGATGCCCCAGAAGTAACCGCTACTACTTGCGCATCAATCAACCAACTTAGATTAATCTCCGTCACATCGGCAATTCGATAAGCAGGTACACCTGCAATTTCACTAGCTACCTGTGCCAGTCTGCCGGAATTGTTGCTTTTTGGATCTCCGACAACCAGACACACATCAGCCTCCTTTGCTTGATTTGCAACTGCATTTTGCCGAATTTGCGTCGCATCGCAGATCTCATTATATACCTCCGCCATTGGAAAGCGCTTGAGTACCTTTTCGACTAACTCTTTTGTATCCCATTGACTCATCGTAGTCTGATTAGTGATAACGATATGCGGACTTGCTCCTTGACTCATTTCTCTCTTGCCTAATGCTTCCGGAAGAGAATCAACATCCTCTGACTTTTCCACCAAAAACACATTGTCAGGAGCAACCCCTATAGCTCCTTCAGGCTCAGGATGCCCACGTTTGCCAATATACACCACATCGTAGCCAGCTGCCACTTTATGCTCAATCAGATCATGAGTGCGTGTGACATCTGGGCATGTGGCGTCAATTACATGCAACCCTTTTTGTTCGGCTCGTTGCCTCACTAGAGGGGAAACGCCATGAGCAGTAAAAATAACCGTTCCACAACTAATTTGATCCAAAATTTCCAAGCGATTAGCGCCATCAAGTGTCTTAATTCCCTGCCGGTCAAACGCTTCTACGACGTACGCATTGTGAACAATCATCCCAAGGATGTAGATTGGCCGAGGCCAATCTGTCCGCCGCGCTGCCTGTGCCGCTATTGCCATTGCATCCACCACGCCATAACAATAGCCCCTTGGGGCAATTTTAACCACCTGCATCCTCAGACCCTCCTATGCTATAAGTCCACCTGCATTTCTGTGCCCTTGCCAAGTTCACTAAACACCTGGATCTCCCCATCATGAAAACGAACAATTTCTGACACAATCGACAACCCTAAACCCGCACCTCCCGGCGCACGTTCTCTAGCAACCGAAGCGCGATAAAATCGATCAAAAATTTTCGCCATTTGTTCTTCTGAAATACCCGGTCCATTGTCTTTTACGCTAAATCTTGCCTTATGGTTGTCAAACGAAACAACACTAACAGCAATTAACCCAGTATTTTTATCTGTGTACTGAATGGCGTTAGTCACTAAATTATACACAACCTGTTTCATCATGGAAGCATCACAATAAATGGTTGCAGACTGCAAATCGTATTTTATTTGTCGCTGATCGGCAAGAATTTCAAATTGCGGTCTCAATTCATCTACTATTTTCGCCAAATCAGTATACTCTAAATTCAATCGCAATCCGCCATCAAGTTTAGCGAGCTGCAATAAATCTTTGACTAATCCTTCTAGGCGACCAGTTTCTCGCTGCATGGCGACCAAAGCCTGCCTAGTATCCTCAAATTGTTCGGGAGGAAGCATAATACCTTGCATTTCCTCATCGTCTTCACTGCTGTCAAGAAAAACAGCATATGCACGATAATAATACTCAATGCGCCGTAATAATACGTCTGTGAATCCTCTCACTGCAGTCAATGGCGTTCGCAGTTCATGAGAGGCATCAGATACAAATTGTTTCATACGCACCGTTGCCGCTTGTTCACGCGAAACCGCTTTTGCCAGTTCATCAAGCGTATCGTTGATTACTTCGGCAAGGCGAACAGTTTCCTTTGGCCCCATTATTGGCAAACGTTCCTGAAAAGCGCCCGACTTAATACGTAAAGCCGTATTAATTAAGTGATGAAGTGGCAACAAAGGTGCTCGCACCACAGGAATAAGTAACGCAACAGCCAGAAAAATAACTACCATACTAATCAACAAAAAATTGAATACTTGCTGATACAAAACCGAATTATATAAAGATTGATTATACCCAATTTCAATATAGCCCTGTATGGGATCTGCACCCACTTGGGCAAATAATACTACTTGATTATTAGTTTCTGTCGTGTACACATTCACTGTATAATTAAGGGACGTGGAAATTGGTTTGGATTTATTCGCCAATTCCCCATTGGAAATAAAGGGGACCAACATCGTTGGATCGTATTTTGACATGCGCTCACCTAGTAACTCCCTATGTGAGCCAAGAATTCTGACATTTATTCCGCGGATTGCTAACAAATTCATTAACTTCGGGGCTAACGAGATGAATTTTCCTTGTCTAATTTGCGAAATCACAAATGGCTCTGACAAGGCGTCATCAATTGCAAAATTAAGGCTATTGGCACCAGTTGTATACAAGCCTTCATGAATGGATTGAAACTGAGCGAGCCCCAACAATACAATGAGCATAATTATGATCATTAAGTATCTGCTGTAGAGCTCGCTCAGTAAAGTCGCGGGTCCTTTTTTTCGCGACTTAGAGAATATCCACACGATATCCGACTCCCCGCACTGTGCGAATCAACTGCCTCCTTGAGTCATTCAGTTTATGGCGCAGATAGCGAATATACACCTCAAGAATATTATCTTCTCCAGAAAAATTATCCCCCCATACTTGGCTTAAAATTTGTTCCCTCGTTAACGCCACTCCAGGAGATTCCAACAATAACTCCAAAAGTGCATACTCTGTCTTGGAAAGTGAGAGCGCGTTCCCTTCATAACGAATCAGCTTTTGCGCTTTATCAATCTCAAACTTGCCAATTCTTTGCACCTCAGAAAGTTCTGGGAACTGAGTGCGAAAACGCGCTTCTATGCGCGCCTTTAACTCTGCAAACGCAAAAGGCTTCACCACGTAATCATCAGCACCCATCGCCAGACCCTTGACTCTATCTTCCACATCGTCTTTTGCTGTTAGCATGATAATTGAGACGCGAACCCGCTCTTTCATTAACCGGCATACTTCAAACCCATCCATGCCTGGAAGCATAATGTCGAGCAGCACGATATGAGGCTTAAAATGATTAAGTGCATTAAGCGCCTCTTCCCCATCTTTCACAGTCAATACATCATATCCCTCATCACGAAGCCCAAATAACAAAAAATCACGAATGCCCTGCTCATCATCGACAATCATTATTCTTCCAGCTCTTGCATTCCCTGCCGTGTACCCATGATGACGAATATCCGGATCTGTTTTCCCTACTGCTCGTGTTGGTACGATCATTCGTGTATCATTCATCGTATAACCTCCAAAAATTTTAATTTCTCTTTTTAAAAGAGACCTCTTTCGACATTGCTTATGATAGATTAAATTAAAGATCTAATAATTATATAACTCCATTTACTATAGAATGGATGATAAAAAATGTACAGTCCGAAAGTACCATCAAAATCGAAAAAAATGGCAAAAAAAACGCAAAAAATGAACACTAGTCCTTCTCAAAAACAAAATCCTCGCCAAATGGCAAGCCGCAAGCGCAAGCCTGCTTCACTTGCAAAAAAAAGGCGGCGCAAACTAAAATGGGGTCGTTTAGGCTTTGTCTTGTTGGTAGCCTTAGGACTAGGTTATGTCGTGGCCTGGTTTATTCGCAGTGGCGTCCCACAGTTACTCAACAGTATTGAAGGAGATTGGCGACAAATTACGGCAAAGTCTACACCGCTGCCTTTTTCTCAGCCCACGTATCAATCGCTCTCTAAACAGCTGGAGTCCTATCTGAGTAAACAAAAAGGTGTGTATGGCGTATATGGTATCGATTTGATTACGGGTGCTCATTTCGGTCAAAACGAAAACCAATTATTCACCTCTTCAAATACCTCCGATCTACCAGTCATCATGAATCTATACAGTGACATCGCCAATCACCACATGTCACCCGGCACCCTCGTGCATTATAAGCCGGTGGATAAAGAGGCAGGGTCTGGTTTTATTGCTGGAATGCCGTTTGGTACGGCATTTACCGTTATCCAACTCGCACATGCCAGCATCGCCCAAAATGACGTGGTCGCACGCAATATGTTGATACGCAAATTAGGCACCAACCAGATCAACCATTTCCTTGAAGGAATAGGCGTTCGTCAGCCCTTTAATCGACCATTTGTCACTACACCGCAAGATTTATCTTTAGAGATGGCTTATTTATTTCACATGTACCAAAAACATCCACAAAGCATCATGCCACTCATTGGGCTACTAGAAGGCAATGCGAATCAAGGCAGGATTGCGAGCGGTTTTTCGCCGCACATTAACATTGCCCAAATCACAGCCAACTGGCCAAACGAGTACCACGATACTGCGCTGGTATTTTATCCTAAGCATCCGCTTGCGATCAGCATTTGTAGTGATGGGACGACCGCATCTGAAGCTACACAGGTCGAAATGCAAGCGGCGAAATTAGTCGCACAATTTTTACAAAACGGGGGGCGTGGTTAAACCCGCAAAGACTCAACCAAGTCGCGCTTCAATTCCCATAATCTTCGACTTAAATCCACATGGTATACATGCGGATTTTTGGCGCGCCTAGTCTCGCTAGATATAGAGCGCAGTTCATTTTTCGCATGTTGCTGTATCTCTTTTAGCGTGGGTAATAAATATACTAATTTTCCACTGTCAATAATGGGAGCCAACAATTCCTGCACGCGGTAACGGGTCAACGTTTTTTGCTTATACGTATGCACAGGGTCAAAAATCAGCACTGGTTCCCCTGTCGGTGTAGGTTCATCCTCAAGCATGATCAAATCAGCGTTTGCAAGTTCATCAACATAAAAGCGAACTACTTTTTTACGCCCAGGGTTGGTGACTTTAAATGGATTTTCAGAAATTTTTATACGCGGTGAAAAAGTGCCATCAGCTGTTTTTTCTGCTGCTAGCTTATATACCCCACCGAGAGATGAACAACCTTTGGAAGTGATCAGCGCAGTACCTACACCCCAACCATCAATTTTCGCACCTTGTGACAACAAATCACGAATCGTGTCTTCGTCTAGGTCATCTGATACGATGATGCGAGTGTTCGTAAACCCAGCTTGGTTCAATCGTTCACGCGCCTCTTTAGACAAGTACGCCAAGTCTCCTGAATCGATGCGAACCGCTTGCAAATCATACCCCCGTGCTCGCATTTCCCGACCCACCATGATGGCATTTGGTATACCCGAACGTAGGACATCATACGTATCAACAAGCAACATGACATTATTAGGGTAAGCATCTGCATAGGTTCGAAATGCCTCTAGTTCTGTTGGGAAACTCTGTATCCAGCTATGTGCCTGTGTGCCAGATACCGGAATGCCAAAATTAAACCCTGCTGCCACATTGCTAGTGCTTGAGCAACCTGCAATGAAAGCAGACCGCGCGCCAAACATCGCCGCATCAGCATTTTGTGCACGCCGCAACCCAAATTCGCTGATCGAGCCTGTATCGTCAAATACCTGCCCTCCCGTGGCCGAGACAATGCGCGAGGCTTTGGTTGCGATCAGACTTTGATGATTGACAAAACTCAGCAGCGCCGATTCAATCAGCTGCAATTCAAACAATCGGCCTTCAATTCTCATCACCGGTTCATTGGGAAAGACGACAGTCCCCTCAGGGATTGCATACAGACTTCCATGAAATTCAAAATCAGCTAACAGTTCTAAAAAACCATCATCAAACAAATCAGTTGACTTCAGATACTCTAATTCTTCATCACGAAAACGCAGATTAGTAAGGTATAACACCACCTGCTCTAAGCCAGCGACAATGACATACCCGTTGTCACACGGATTGCTGCGATAAAAAACGTCAAATACTACTTCTTTATCCATGTGCCCTGATTTGTAATAACCATACATCATCGTCAACTGATATAGATCTGTCAATAACGCCTCCTGCCTACCTTGGTAAATAGGAAGATGGCGAAGCTTGTTCAGTCTCAGTCCAACCTCTTCATTGCTCACAAGTTCATCCCCTTTGCGTACCTTATAGGCCAAAATGATGGCGAAGAAAGGTGGGGACGGCATCCAATGCAGGAGAGTCCAACACGACATCAGCCACCTCTTTCACCGTGTCAGGTGCCAGTGCGGTAGCCACGCCAATCCCCGCCTTT
>JAJZCJ010000105.1 GCA_021846145.1 Bacillota bacterium | reverse complement strand
GCGCAAATTGGGCGACACAAGCAAAATCGCGTTTTTCCCTAAAGACGCCAGTCTAGTCATGTGATCATTTAGGCTTTTCATCAATTGTTGCGCAATGCGTGGATCTAATGCAAGCTGAATTCCCTGCTCAGAGTGCGACAGGTGTTCTTGGATCCGCTTTTCCGTTGCTTGACTTAACGTAATCGCCGTTATCGGCTGATCACCACTGCGAATTTGCGCGGTAATTTGCCTGCTTAAGCGTTGCCTCGTATATTCGGTCAGTTGGTCTGTGTCTTTTGTGATTTTCGCATAATCGGACAACGTTTCCAAGATGGTAGACAAATCTCGTATCGATACTCGCTCAAGAAGCAGATTGGATAGTACCCGCTGCACTTCGCCAATCGTCAACGTTTGCGGAATCAATTCCTCGACAAGCACCGGCTGTCGTTCCTTGATCGCATCGACGAGCGATTTTGTTTCCTGCCTACCAAGCAACTCATGAGCATGTCGCTTTACAACTTCTGTAAGGTGTGTGGCGATCAAAGAGGGAGGGTCAACGACTGTATAGTTAGCGATCATCGCCCGTTCACGCATGCTTTCATTGATCCATATAGCCGGCAAACCAAACGCGGGTTCCTTAGTGGGAATGCCAATCACCTCCGGATCGGCGATGCCAGGACTCATTGCCAGGTAATGCCCTGGGTATATTTCATATTTTGCCACTTCCGACCCTTTAATGCGCATGATGTACTCATTTGCGCGCAACTGGATGTTATCGCGAAAGCGAATCATAGGCACTACGATGCCAAGATCGATGGCGATTTGACGACGAATAAGCGACACCCGCTCCAGCAGATCACCGCCTTGCGCCGCATCAACAAATGGAAATAAACCGTAACCGAACTCAAATTCGACCGCTTCCAAGTGGATCAGCGAGTACATACTGTCTGGACTCTTTGTCGTCTTTGCCCGTTCCGCCTCCTCTTGTTGCTTAAGTCGCTCATCTTCTTTGAGTTTTTGGCTGGTAATTCTTCTCGCCGCAATGAAAATCAACAAGGCAACCGGAGCGGTGATCAACAGACCAATCGGTGAAAACACCCCAAGTATCATTAACACGGTGGCAACGATGTAGAGAGATCGCGGCGAAAACAGCAACTGATCAACGATTTCCTTGCCAAACTCCCCTGACGAAGCATTGCGCGTTACAATCAAACCCGTCGCGGTAGAAAGGAGCAAAGCCGGAATCTGGCTGACTAGTCCGTCACCCACCGACAACTGCGTGTAGGTTTTGAGAACCGTTGTGATCGAACCTCCACCTTGAACCATGCCAACAATAAACCCGCCGATGATGTTGACTGCGACAATCAGGAGCGATGCGACAGCATCGCCTTTGACAAACTTGCTGGCGCCGTCCATCGCACCGTAAAAGTCTGCTTCCAGTTCGATATTTTTTCTGCGTTCACGCGCCTCCTGCTGCGTGATCAGGCCAGAGTTCATGTCTGCGTCAATGCTGATTTGTTTACCTGGCATCGCGTCCAAGGTGAAGCGTGCTGCCACTTCTGCCACACGTTCTGCCCCGCGCGTGATGACGATAAACTGAATAATGGCAAGGATTAAGTACACGACAAACCCGACCACAGCATTGCCGCCAATGACAAAGCTGCCAAACGTTTCAATCACTTGGCCGGCATACCCATTCATCAAAATCAATCGTGTAGATGAAATATTCAGTGCTAACCGGAATAGTGTGGTAATCAACAGTAATGCCGGAAAAACTGAAAAATCCAAGGGCTGTTTCGTACTCATGGCAACCATGATCACCGTCAATGACGCAGAAATGTTGATGATGATCAAAAAATCCAACAGTGTGGGAGGGATCGGAATCACCAGCATAGCGACGATGAAAATCACCGCCACAATCGGCAATATACTTAGCCGTTTCAATGATTGTCCTCCTTACACTTTTATTGGATATGTCGCCGCAAACGATACACATATGCGAGAACCTCCGCCACTGCAGCAAAAAGCGAATTTGGAATATACTCGTCCACTTCAACGACATTATAGATCGTTCTTGCCAATTCCCTGTTCTCAACGATGGGAACGTCGTTTTCCGTTGCCAACTCTCGAATTCTCAACGCCAAGTTGTCAACGCCCTTCGCCACAACCTGGGGTGCTTGCATTGTCAGTGCATCATAACGCAGCGCCACTGCATAGTGAGTCGGGTTGGTGATAATCACATCGGCAGTCGGCACATTTTTCATCATCCGACTTAATGCAATGGCTCTTCCTCTTTTTCGAATCTCCCCTTTGATCTGCGGATCCTGTTCCATCTGCTTAAACTCGTCCTTGACTTCTTCTTTGCTCATCCTGATTCTACGACTAAATGAAAAGCGTTGATAGAAAAGGTCAAGTATTCCAATCACCAAATACACGCTAGCAATAGTGAACATGAGTTGAAGCGCACTATGAATATAAAACAGCAAAATTACCGAGGGATCTCCTTGATTCATTTGAAACAATTGCGTAATAATACGCGATAGCACAATGTAGACCACGGTGCCAACGATGATAATCTTCACGGTCGATTTGAGCAGTTCTACTAATGAACTCGCGTTGAAAACGCGCGGAATTCCAGTAATCGGATTGAGTTTTGTCAGATCTGGGATTAGCACTGATGGCGTAAAACGGATGCCAGTTTGCGCCGTATTTGTCAACAAGCTCGCCAACAAACCAATCAAGATCACTGGCACAATCGACATTATTGCTTTTCCCAAAGAATTGATCACTAACGAGGCGTCAATTCCACTGCCGCTGGCACTAGTAACTCCATTAGATAATAACAGTTGCATCGCTTGGTATAAAGATTGAATCACATTTCCGCCAAATATTTTTAATCCAAAAAGAAACGCCAGTAAATTGACAGCCATGGTCAGATCCATGCTACGAGCGACCTGACCCTTGTCTCTAAGTTCGCTGCGCTTTTTCGCTGAGGCGGGTTCCGTTTTTTCGGCAAACCACTGCAAATCCCATTTGATCACCCGATGACTCCCCCCATCGCTTGTAGGATGGTGGCAATTTGATTGTTCATGCTGTCAAGAATGTTGTTCATCACATAGATCATTCCAGGCATCATAATCCCCAACATCATTAGCCCCAAAAACAAAACTAGCGGAAATCCGACAACAAATACATTAATTTGCGGAACCAAGCGCGAAGTGACGGCAAGTGCAACATTCGTCATAAACGCAGCCAGTAATACAGGAGCGGCAAGCTGTATCCCGATCACAGACAAGTTGACTAGCATTTGCAACAGCACATTCGCTAATTGCCCGCTAAATACAGGTACACCGAGTGGTAAATACCTAAAACTCTCCAGTATCGCAAGCACAATTGTAGATAATCCGTGACCTGTTATAAATAGTAACGAAAATATGATGTTGTTAAAATTCGCCAGAATGCCCGCTGGCGATGTCATTCCAGGGCTAACCAAGGTGGCAACTGAAAACCCAATTTGCACATCTAGCAGTTCGCCGGCAAATTCGACAGCGGCAAATACAGTGATCACGATCAATCCGATGGAAAACCCAGCAAGTGCCTCCTGCACCACATAGTAAAAAAGATGAAGCAGAGAAAGGTGTTGCAGCTTTAAAGTCAATTGATGCGTCGTCAACGTCGTAACAACTGTCTGAGCGAGAAATATGGCCAGTCCGATTTTATACAAATTAGGAACTTGCGGCGCTCCAATGAGCGGCGTAAGTGAAAACAAACTCAATATCCGCACAAAAACAAGTAAAAATATCATAATATAAGGGTTAATTACCATTAATGCTCACTCTTACTGAATATATTGATTTAGGTTACCTAAAATTTGTGCAGTAAAATCAGTCATTTGAGTTAGCATCCACGGCCCCGCCAAAAAAAGCACAACAATCACAGCGGCTATTTTTGGAATAAAAGACAATGTTTGTTCCTGTATTTGCGTGGCAACCTGCAATATGTTCACAATCAAACCCACTACCATACCCACGATTAAAGCCGGTCCAATCACTTCAAGCACTAAAAATATTACCTGTTGAGCCAATCCAACCACAAAATTACCGTTCAAAGTATTCCCTCCATGTGTGCGTTATCATGTCAATCAGTGAAATCCAGCCAGCAGCGACTTAACCACTAAATACCAGCCGTTGGCCATGACAAACAACAACAGCTTAAACGGTAACGAAATCATGGTAGGAGGCAACATCATCATTCCCATCGACATAAGCGTGGTCGCAACTACCAAGTCGATCACGAGAAAGGGAATGTAAATCATGAAACCCATTTGAAACGCAGTTTTTAACTCACTAATGGCAAACGCAGGTACTAGTGTTGATATTGGCAAACTTACCAAAGACTTCGGCGTCATTTCATGGCGGTATTGCAAAAACAGTTCAACATCATCAATACGCGTTTGCTTAGCCATAAACTCTTTAAATGGTAATTCTGCTTTGTTAAGAGCCTGAGTTTGTGTAATCCTTCCAGACAAATACGGTTGCAGAGCATTTTGGTTCACAGCATTAAACGTTGGGGTCATGATAAAAAACGTCAAAAAAAGCGCAAGTCCAACCAGCACCTGATTCGGTGGCGCCTGTTGCACGGAAAGTGCACTTCTAACGAACGAAAGCACCACCACAATACGTGTAAACGATGTCATCAAAACCAGTATCGACGGCGCAATGCTGAGTACCGTTAACAAAACGATCACTTGCACCGCGCTTACCGTCGCCTGAGGATTGCTAGTTGGCGTCACAGACAACGAAACGCCCGGTATACCGGTCGTCCCTTGTGCCAATACATGTGGTGCAGGAAACACAATGAAGGCCAACAATAATACGCTTAACGGCAGCAGGAATTTTCTAATCATTTCTGCCTCCTAGAATAATCGGTTAACCAATCTTGAAACGACAGGTTGTCCGATTCGCCGTCCTGTAACTCATCGTCCACTTCATTTAGCGCATGATTCCTACGCTTACGAAGCGACTCCAGACGTTCTTGAACAGATGACCACTCATCGCCATTATTGTAATCTACATTCTGCCTATTCACTTGACGTTTTTTCCGCAGGGACTCCTTTCCCTTGCGCACGGTTTGCCATGCTCGCGTTAACCCTTTTAGCCAACGCTCCCCTAAAATCGTCGAAGCACTTGAAGGAACCGATTGCAGCAAGCTTTGCGCCAATTCTTGATCCTCAAAATCGCTCACTGGTTCCACATGACTGCTTACACCAATCACAAGAATGCGCTTTTCTCCAAGCACGACTACCTGCAACGACTTGTTGGATCCGAGTGGAAGTACAGCCACAACCCGAACTAAACGTTGCTGTAATCGTATGCCGGATTGCCGACCCAACAAGCGAATCGATATAATGACAAGCACAATGATGAATACCAGACTGAGCAGTAAAGAGAATACGCTGCCAAGTCCACCCATTGCGATTACCCCAGTGCCTTGCGTATGGCCTCGATCACACGTTCCGCCTGAAAGGGCTTGACGATAAAGTCGCGCGCCCCAGCCTGAATGGCATCAATCACCATGGCCTGTTGCCCCATCGCCGAACACATGATCACCTTTGCACTTGAATCCATACCGCGAATCTCTTTAAGAGCCTGAATTCCGTCCATTTCTGGCATCGTGATGTCCATCGTCACCAAATCCGGCTTAAGTTCCTTATACTTTTCCAAAGCTTGAACACCGTCACTCGCTTCTCCAACAACCGAATAACCGTTTTTCGTCAAAATTTCTTTAATCATCATTCTCATAAATGCAGCATCATCAACAACTAAGATTCGAGCAGACACAAACATTCTCCTTTGCTATACAACATAATAACCATATACTTCCTTATTGCATTCTTTTAATGCGCTCAGTCGGACTTAATATACTGATGACACGAACGCCAAAATTCTCCTCAATCACCACCACCTCACCGCGTGCGATTAATTTGTTGTTCACGAGTATGTCCACTGGTTCTCCGGCAAGTTTATCCAGTTCCACAATGGCTCCAGGCGCTAGCTCCAAAATATCCTTGATCATGCGCTTGGTTCTCCCCAGTTCAACTGTGACGCCAACCGGAATATCCAATAACAGGTCAAGGTTTCTGCCTGCGTGCGTTGCAGGTACCTCGTCGAAAGAGGTAAAAACCGCTCTTTCCACATTTGGAGGTGGGGCAACCACTTCGGGCGGATTCATAAACGGCACTTGCGCCGCTTCAGAATACGCTCTCGTCGCAGCGACCATTTGCGGTGAAGGTCGCGGCGGCGCAGCCGCTTGTTGCGGCGGTGGCGCACTTCGCGATGGTGGCGGCACGGCCTGTGGTTCCGGTACCGCCTTGGCTTCCTCCTGATGATTTCCCATGATGTTCATGACCAATTTATGTGCAAAATCAACTGGGAACAATTGCATGATGTAGGAATCGATCAATTCCCCCACACGCAATTGAAACGAAACCTCCACCAACACATCTGGCGTAGGCACAAACAGCGGACTCTCTTCGCTGCCAACATCAAAAATACTAACGGAAGGCGGTGAAATGTTCACTGTCATGTTAAACATGGTAGACATGGATGTGGAAGCCGATCCCATCATCTGATTCATCGCTTCCGCTACAGCGCTCAGATGCAATTCGTTCAATTCATCGGCAGGAGCGGAACCATCACCACCCAGCATCAAATCGGCAATTATCTGCGCATCCTTCACGCTTATGGCTAACACATTGGCACCAGCAAGTCCTTCCGTATACCCCACCTTAGCGATCACCTGTGGTGACATCAGCGCATTCTTCACTTCTTCATTGCGAATCACATTCACCACTGGCGTGGTGATGTTCACCTTCTGACGAAGTAATGTAGAAAGCGCTGTAGCGGCGGTGCCGAACGTAATGTTGCCGATTTCACCAATGGCATCTCGATCAAAAGGCGACAAATATGCATCTGGATTAAACCCTCCTTCAGCCGACTGTCCCTCTTGCACCGCTGGTTCTGGTGCGGGCGGGGATACAGGATTGCCGTTCAACAACGCGTCGATTTCGTCCTGTGATAAAAAATCCATGTTCATCTTCAGCCCTCTTCCACAACTTGCGCGATTTTAACCGCATTATGCCCATGCAAGACACCTGGCAAGCCACGGAACTTCATCTCATCGCCCATTTTTATAAAGATAGGACTGTCAACTCGTTGATCAAGCGCAATCACATCGCCAACCGCTAAATTCATGATTTCTTCGAAACGAACATTTGTGCTTCCTAGCTCTGCCCGCATGTAGACTTCCACATCAACCATGTGCTTTGTTAAATTCTCCACTTGCACTTGAAAATCCTGCCCTTGCCGCTGTGGAGTGGCCATTGCAAAACGAGTGTTCAAGCGCGGCATAATCGGTTCCAGAACCATGTGCGGCATACACAAATTGAGCATTCCCGCCATTTCACCAATGGAAATTGACAACGAAACGACCAACACAATATCGTTGGGATTGGCAATTTGAATAAATTGCGGGTTAATCTCCAGTGTATCGTAGTTGAACTGCAAATCCGAAATTCCACTCCATGCCGTGCTAAAGTATGGCATGGATCGGGTAAACAAACGCTCCAAAACGTACGTATCGATATCCGTTAGGCGATGTGAAGAATCGATTGACTGTCCCTCCCCGCCAAGCAATCGATCCAACATAGCATACGCAATATTTGGCGCCATTTCAAGGAGGAGCTTGCCTGTAATCGGCATTACATCAATCACGTTCAATACGGTGACAGACGGAATGGAGCGAACAAACTCCTCATAGGGCAATTGTTCCACTGAAACCACCGCCAATTGCACCATCGTGCGCAACTGAGCTGACAAAAAAGTCGCATAAAGTCGTGAAAAATGCTCGTGAATTCTCTCAATTGTACGAATGTGTTCTTTAGAAAACTTTAAAGCACGCTTGAAGTCATAATTGCGTACCCGAAGCGACTCGTCTTCCCTCTTAATATCCTCAGCACTCAATTCGCCGGAGGTCAATGCCGACAACAACGCATCAATTTCACTTTGAGACAATACCTCCGGCAAAGCGATCACCTCTCTCAATAATTCATTGAACAATTAAAGATTGTATGTATACGGCAGTAATTTTTCCACTTGTCAAATAGCTGTTAATCAAATGGATAAGCTTCTTTTTTAAGATCATCCTACCGTTAAGAGCGAATAATTCCTGTGAACTCATTCCATGCAACACACTGATCACACTATCGTCCACCTGAGCTGATCTTGCAGTCAACTCAGCCACCACTTTGACATTCATGGTTTGCAAAGTCAATTGAATTTGAATGATACTTGTTCCCTCAAGATTGGTCGTAATCGCAGTCACAGGGTACTGCCAAGCTTGCAACTGTGCAGCGGTAGGCGGGGGAACCTTGTGCGGCTTCATGGTTAACTTAAGTACCGCACCTACCGCCAATGCCGCGATGACCACAGCAATGATCACGATGATCAACAATCGTCTACTCAACTTCATTATGGTCGATATTCCCTTTCGCAGCAGCCTGGATCCCAATGATGCCAATCGATCGATAATATCCAGTGATTTTTTCGCATACCTGATCAGCCGTGTCTTTTACAACATACTTTTTTCCCGAAGCTAAAGTCAAGACGGTATCCGGCGTCGATTCAATGAGTTCCACCATAGTCGCATTGATATAAAACTTGACTCCATTCATTCGAGTAACAACGATCATTCTCCTCGCTCCGATCCATTTCATGTCATTCAATTTATCGAGGATTTCACGCTTACGATGGATGGAGTTTACAGATTGATCTTTTAGCGACTTGCGCTTATACATGATTGTTCGACAAACTCCTCAAAAATCCTGTTATGGACTCGTAACGGACGTCACGGAAGCGAGCGGATAGCTTTTCCCTCCCACGTTGATATTGGCTTGACCGTTAGCGATGTTTACCCCTGTTACAGTTCCTGTGACCAGAGTACCACTCGCCCCCGTGAGCGACACTTGAGTGTTCATCAAGTTAAACGCAGACAAAAGTTGATCCGCCGCCTGTGTATTCGCTGTAGTAGTGACCAAAGTGCCGACTTGCGACGAAATCGTTGTCAATTCCTGCAGCGACGAAAACTGAGCTAACTGCGCGACAAATTGGGAGTTATCGACTGGTTGCAAAGGATCTTGATTTTTCATTTGAACTGCCAATAATTGCAAAAATGCATTTTGCCCCAATTGATTGATTGAACTTGATGAGCTTGGATTCACTGACAATGTAACCGCCTCCTTACGCTTCCGCGCTAAATCCCTGATGCATATCCCGCTGCGTGTGCTGTATACCTATTGAATTGAATCGCAAATCCTGCTGAACATGGACTGCGCCATTCATGATCGGCGGCACCACTGTTTGCTTCAGTATATTATCCTTTTGTTCTTGTGAGGTTTGTTGATCCATCCCCATATTGATCGTAACAGACGGAAACCCGCTTGTCTCAAGTTGCTGTTGCAGATTCGCCTTACTACCATCAAGCAAGGCAAACGACTCCTTATTACTCGCGGCAATATTAACCTCAAGCTTTCCTGACTTCCCATTTTTTATAGTAAGTTTTAATTTTCCTAAGTTTTCCGGAATCAATGTTACCACGATACTCGATGCGCCAACGAAGGAAAGTTTGTAAGCTTGCCCCATCAGCCAACGCGCCACCTGTGCCTGCAAGGTTTGGGCGCTGCCTGCATGCATCGACAACGTATTTCCAAATGAAGCATTGGCATAACTTTGCCCGAGCGTCGATCCGTTTTGTTGTTGCCCATTGCCTGATGTCATCGAATTACCAGATTGAGAATGGGAATTTCCAAAGTAACCTGCCATCAACTGTACCGACGACCTGGATGGTAATCCATTAGCAACTAGATTGTTTTGATTCTTTGAAAAAACCAGAACATGCGCCTTATAAGCAGTGTTTTTAGGGTTGCGTGTAATTTTGATCGGATGACTAACAACAGTCTGTACGTTTCGCTGAGTTTGCCCGAGCGCACCCTCCATGAGAGTGTGAACGCCACTTTGCTGCGACAACTTTTGCTCTATCGAATAATTAACTGAATTTGATACATTATTCATATTCGCTTGTTGAGTCACCACTGATTGCACTGTCATCCTTGAAGGTAACCCATTCATAGACGACTTTGGTGCCGGTTGGTCTATGCCGTTTACAGCCGGTTGCAAATTCTTCTGAGTCTCCACTGTGTCAACGGTCGCCTTGGACAGTATTGGCGTTGTCG
>JAJZCJ010000104.1 GCA_021846145.1 Bacillota bacterium | reverse complement strand
TGCTACGTCCGGGGTGGAAATTCGGTAGTATCGGTGACGGCTCCACGCTTCAACAGTAAGGAGTCCGCCTTCCACCAATTTGGCGAGATGGTTGCTGGCAGTTTGCGGCGATACGTGGGCTAACCTTGCAAGTTCTCCTGCAGGTAGGGCTTTGCCATCAAATAAGGCCATTAGCATCGTTGTACGGGTAGAATCTCCAATGAGTGACGCCATGGTCGTGATATTGGAGTAAATCGTCATCGTGGACGTTCCCCCTGTCTTTTTGTTTCCCCAAGTTTACCATCTGGATAGTTCGATGCCACGTGAAATATCTGCATGGTAGATTGAGATTGCATGACAAAGCGGGGAGGTGACAAGAATTTTAGAACGTACTGGCGAAATCGGTGCATCGCAACGAGCGGATGTGAGTGATCTTTTTATCGTGATCACGGCCGGCATCGGGCTTCTTTTGTCGACACTCGACACAGGGATCATCAATGTGGCCATACCCACACTCGTTACCGATTTTCACTCGACCATTTCGGGGATCGCATGGACGGTGACGCTGTATACATTGACGCTGACGGGCACGATCATCATCTTTGGACGACTCGGTGATCGGTACGGGCACCTGAAGGTGTACACGTGGGGGCTTATGCTCTTTGCCACATCATCGACCCTGTGCGGGTTCTCACAGTCCGTAGCCGCTTTGATCACGTTTCGAACCGTGCAAGGCATTGGAGCAGCCATGTTGCAAGCAACGTCCGCTGCCATCATCACAACCACCGTTCCACGTGAACGATTGGATCCGGCTCTTGGCACACTTGGCGTGCTGATGGGGCTGGGGCCTGTATTGGGACCGAGTGTCGGTGGAATATTGATATCACTTGTGGGCTGGCGGTGGATTTTCTGGATCAATGTCCCCATCGCTGTTGTAGGTTTCGTGGGTACGCTGCGACTGAAGAAAGCAGTCCAGAAGGCACAGAACTTCATTTACTTGAATGTTTCAGGGAACCTCGTCTTGTCACTGTCGGTTCTGGCACTGCTTGAATTCCTTTCCGAATGGTCTGCCACTGGGATATCGAATGTCATAACGATTGTTTCTTTTACGCTGTTTGTCGTGTTTTTTATGATGTTCGTCGTACGGGAACTGACCATTTCAAACCCGATTATTGACTTCCGGCTGTTTCGCAAGGGGAATTTCACGGCATCGATGCTGGCCGTTTTCTTCTTCGGCGGAGCAACGTCCCTCGGTTTCATCGTTCCTCCCTATTATCTAGAAAATGTTCGCCATTTGGTTCCCTGGCAGTCCGGGCTGGTCAACTTGTCTGCGCCACTCGGATTAGTGTTACTGTCGAAGGTGTCGGGGAGGATGATGAGGAGGTTTGGCACTGGATTCTTGATGATGACCGGGCTCATCATCATGGTGTTTTCCTACGGAATCCTAAGTCTGATGCGTGCTGACTGGTCGCCGTTTCTCTTGGCGGTTTTGCTATTCGTGTATGGGGTAGGTAGCGGCATTTTTGTGCCGGCCAACCTTGCTTCTATTATGAAAGCAGTGGACCGGGATAAACAGGGAACTATCGGAGCAGTACAACGGATGGTTCAAAATCTTGGAATTGCCGTCGATACGGCTGTGGCGGTAGCTTTGATCCGGATACATGCCGGGTCGGGAACTGCCGGATTGATGATTGGATTTCGGCAAACATGGGGATATGCAGTCACGACTTTAGTTGCTTCTCTTGCATTTTTCGTGTTGCTCTTTGTCCGAAGCCACAGCAAAGGGTCATCCCTCTGACTCTATCAAGGTCACGTTTAGTAGTTCACGTTCGCACAATTCTCTTTACAAATCAGAACGTTTGTTCTAAAATAAATACAAACATACGTTCTGAGGTGGATGAGCATTGATGAAACAATATTGGGTGCGAGGAAAAAATGACAGTAAAAAACGTAATAGAGAAGCGGCAATTAGCAGAACATCAAGGGAAGGCATAATGGGAAAACTGGCTATTTGGAGTGTATTGATCGTTTTCAATGTGTTAGCGATGGTTTTTGGTTTTGGGTATGACAGTCAGATGGTTGCTAGTAATGTGCATCCGTTATCCGACGTCACGAGCCATCTTTTCTTCTGGCAAGTTGGTATGTGGCTGTTTTCCAGTATCACACTTATTCTATGGGTCGTGGTGACAGGACTTTGGCTCCGCGAGCAAGAATACCAAAAATATTCGCGGAAATCTCCTCATTCTTTGTCGCCGGAAAATGGGAAGAGGCGTCATGCACGGGCGAGCCGATCTCACAATGGGGGTCATTCGATTGCGAGATGATCAGGAATTTAGGCAAGGGGAAGTGCTTTGTCAATGAAAATCACCAATTTTTAGGTCGGTTGTGTTGAGCATCCAATTTTTTGAAATGTTTATCCCAGGTCACTATTTCTTCTGGCGGGTTTTCTTTTGCGTGGGAAACGAGATAGGCATCAATGAAATCCACATTCTTTGTGATCATGTGGCTCACCCTCTTTCTCTGTTTATTCGCTAGATCGTTATCCTATCGATTCCATGTGACGATTACGCCAGAACTCACAATGCCAAACACTCCAAATCCCATGATGATCACCGCAGATACACGACCAATCCACTGAAGCGTCGCGCTGTGAAGCTTGTCTTTTAACCAACTTGCCAAACTGCTCAGTATCCACCACCAAGTAGCGCTACCGACAAAAACACCAATCACAGTAAAAGTGGCATTGGTATATCCGTGTGTTGAATTTCCTACGCCTAGTGCGGCGAACACGGCCAAAAAGGATAGAATCGTCATCGGATTGGCCATTGTCAGCAAAAAAGTGGACAAGTAGTGCCACCCGATGCCACGTGCTGGGTGTGAAGTACGTGCCACCGATGCAACGGGTTTTGCAAAGAGCCCCTTTAGTCCAAGTAAAAGTAAAAATGCTCCTCCTAGCAAATGTATCCCCATTCGCTGATCAATTAGGAAATGGGACACAACAGTTAGCCCGAACCCTGCAATACTTCCGTAAATCGAATCTGCGGTAGCAGCGCCAAGACCGCTGACAAAACCAGACACACGTCCTTGAATGAGCGTCCTTTGGATGCAAAGCAGACCGATCGGACCAACGGGAGCGGCAATGGAAAAGCCGATAATGAGACCTTTTATAAAAAAATCCAAATCATATCGCCTCGATTCTATTTTCGGTGTGGGGGATTGCTATGATGTTCTGTGAAAATGGGCAAGATAGGGGATTCTTTGAGTGTGTTTAAGACGATGGTGGTGCGAGTTTTTGTGACACCTAGAATACTCTTTAACTGATCACTGATCACTCGCTCCAAATCTCGTGTTCCTCTGCATCGTACTTTTAGCAAGTAGTCATCGTCACCGGCCACGTGATGGCACTCCTGCACTTCTTCCATCTCCATAATTCGCTCAAAAAAAATAGGACGATGGTCTGGGTGATCCAACGTGATCGCAACAAAAGCGGTTAACCCGCAACCTACTGCTTCGGGATCAACGAGCGCAGTGAATCCCTTGATCACACGTTGTTCCTCCAGACGATGCACCCGTTCTGCCGTGGCAGGACTGGATAAGCCAAGACAACTTCCGAGTTCTGCCCACGTCATGCGTCCATTTGTCATTAATTCAGATATCGCCTTAAAATCAATTGTATCCAACACGATACACCTTCGTTTCTAATGTATTTAACGGTATTGTACTTGTATTTTTAATTTCGAACAATCAATCCATCAAACTGACATTTCAACTTGATTCATGCGTCATAAATTTTTAAACCTGCGCAGACGGAAATTGCATTCAAGGATAATCAAGAGTGGTGTACAATAAAATCAGTGTACCGCTAGGGACGCATAGATGAGGGTGGGTGAGTTACATGTACGATATCGCAATTATTGGTGCAGGGCCAGCCGGAGCAAGTGCGGCCTTGTTTGCCGCAAAGGCTGGGAAGAGAACCGTTATGATTGATAGCGACAAAACAATGACACGCCGAGCCATGTTTTGGAACTACTACGGTATTCTGGAAACTGTAGGGCCAGACCTCGTGGAAATTGGCATTCAACAGGCCACCAAGTATGGTGCCGATCATGTGAAGGGCACGGTTGAAGACATCGTGAAGACAGATTCAGGATTTCGACTGAAAACCGAACATGAAGAGTTTGAAGCCAAGTACGTCATTCTTGCAACGGGAGTGGCTACCGATTTAATTGAAAAGATTGGGGTAGAAACCAAGCCTGCTACCGAGCCAAGAATTAAAACCGTAGCTGTTGTTGATCCGGATGGAAGGACCAACATTGAAGGGATTTGGGCGGCCGGCACGGTGGCGGGCATCAGCGTACATGCCATTATCACGGCGGCGAATGGCGCGAATGTGGCAATTAATATCCTCAGCGAAATAAACGGTGAGCGGTATGTGGATCACGACATCTACAAACCGGATGTGAAATGAGTGCACTGGAAGGTCGTCACTAGCCATCGATAGAAGGTGCTTTGTGCAAGGGCTTCAATTGCTCAGTGACAGTTTGCTACTGAGGAAGAACGAAACAACCACTTACGAAAGGTACGCAAGCATAACCTTGGTCAAAAGAAACAAACCGCACAGCGTACAAAAGCGAGAACAGCATTTGCCAACGAGATCAACCAAGCACTAAATGAGGTGCTGGCACAACAACCAAAGCGTGTCATTGTGGAAGAGTTAAGTCACATGCGTGGCAAAGCAAAAGGCAAAAAAATGTCGCGCAAAGTGTCCTTGTGGATGCGCAGTGTTCTTAATGAACGTGCGTCTTTTAAGACAGAGGCGAGAAGTTCTCACCTAGAAGCGGTGGCGTCTGCGTATACGAGTCAGGAATGTTCGCACTGCGGGTTCACGGCAAAAGATAACCGCGCAGGAGACCATTTCAGGTGCCTCCATTGTGGCACGGTCGATACGGCAGATGGCAATGCAGCGAAGGTGATTTTGAAACGTTTCTACGATCCAGAAATGAAACCTTGGATGAACAAGTTTCAGATCAAGCGGATACTGGATCGCAGAAACACCAAAATCACGGGGGCAACCCTTGGTGCCGGTTGTGAAGCGGATGGGCTTAGTCAGTCATTTGCCACCGTTAACGGCCAGACTCCAGCGTAGGATACCGTGGTTCCGAAAGCGGAGAGCGAACAATAAGTAGAAAACGAGCCTGAGTAAGTTTGGGTAAGTTTTCTGTAACGGGAGGGACTCTGTGCAAGAGCAATTTACGATGTGTCCCATGAACTGTCATCCCACGTATTGCGGAATGACAGCAACTGTCACAGATGCTGGCGACATCAATCTCTCACCCAACCGAAACCATCCGGAGAGCAAGGGTTTTCTTTGCCAGCGGGGTCACAGTGTGCAAGAAATCATCAATCACTCCGCGAGGCTTTTGCGGCCGCTGCAAAGAAACGATCGCAAGGGAGAATGGCAACCGAGGAACTGGGATCCCCTGATGGATGATCTGGCGAAGCGGCTGGCGCGTCCGGAACGAGTAGCCATCTGGATGGGGCACGGTGCCGTTGTATCGGATCTGAATCGTCCCTTGTTGTTTCATTTCGCCCATACGTTCGGGATCACCGTATGGGATCCCGCTGTGGTTTGCTGGGCGGCCGGTGCGTTTGGTTTGGCGGCGACGGGAATTGTGGAAACCAACACGAAGGAAGATATGGCACAGCATGCGGAGTGTATTCTCCTGTGGGGGTGGAATGTGGTCAGTCAACCGACCACGGGACCCTATTTAATGGAAGCAAAGAAGCGTGGCGCTACCCTAGTTGCCATCGATTGTCGACAATCGGAAACCGCCAAGATCGCCGATGAGGTTCTCTTGATTCATCCGGACACGGATGCCGCGTTGGCGCTGGCTATGGCGCATGTTCTCGTACGCGACGGCTATGTCAACCGCGATTTTGTCGAGCATTGGACGACGGGATATGAGGAATTTGCGCAATCTCTTCATGGATATTCCCCTGCATGGGCAGCGCAAGTGACAGGAGTGCCCGAGCCTCGGATCGTGGAACTGGCCAGACAATACGCGACATCATCGGCAGCGATGATTCTCATGGGTGGGAGTTCGCTGTTTAAGGGGCAAAGTGGCTGGCTCATCAGTCGGGCGATCGCGTGTCTTCCGGCGCTAACCGGGCATGTGGGGAAGCCGGGAACGGGATTTGGTTCGCGACATCGTGGATTCGTACAGGCGCGAAACTACTCCGGGTTCCCCGGTGCGCTCCCGGTTGCGCAGCATGTCTCTTCCCACATGGAGGAGATAGTTCGGGTTCTGGAGAGTGGTGACATCGACACACTTTTTCTTTTCGGAACCAACTTTCTATCCTCGTTTGCGGACGCCGCGCGCGTAGAGACTGCGCTATCTCATGTGGAGTGCGTGGTCGCTCACGACCTTGTCCTCAATCAGACCATGCAGCGAGTGGCGGACATTGCGCTGCCTGCTACCGTGTGGGTGGAGGAGGTAGGTCTCAAGGCGACGGATATGTATGTGTATCTGATGGATCAGATCCGCGAACCCGCAGGAGAAGCCCGATCGGTGAGCGCGATTCTCTCCACGCTTGCCAGCAGGTTGCACCTCCCGCAGGCGGTTCCTTTTGCGTCACAAGAAGAAGGATTGAATCAGATGCTTCAGGGAATCGGCCCGGAGGTTACGGTGAATGCGTTACGCGCCAATGGCGGCCAGTGGTCCCGTCAGGCCGAACCGGTGGGTCACGCGCGATTGGTATTTCATACGCCTTCCCAAAAGATTGAGTTCGCCTCAGACTTGCTGGAGTCACTGGGCTTGCCAAGGCTTCCCGTTCCCCAATTGGCGAGTGCCCCGCCACCAGAGTCAAGGGAGTTGTATCCCCTCGACTTGCGAACGGGTCGTTCCGGTCTGGCCTTTCATTCGTTTTACGACGAAGGGAAAATGTTATCCAAACTACATCAACGCGAACCGGAACCGGTGGTCTGGATCCACACGCAGGACGCCATGGACCGGAACATTGTCGACGGCGCGGATGTGGAAGTGTACAATGAAAAATCGGCATTTCGGGCGAAGGCATTTGTTTCTTCGCGCATTGTGCCAGGAGCGATCTGGGTACGCGATGGATGGTTTGGCATCAACCAACTGACAGACGGTTCTTCGCCCTTGTCTGTTCAAGCGTCGGAGGGTTTGTTGCCGATCACCATGCCTGGGGCATATAAACGCATTCCTGGCGGTCAGGCCACCTACAGGGCGATGGTCAATGTCCGCATGAGATTGCCACTGTAAGGCGTCTTTGTCGCGATCTCCACTGACGTAGGAACCTTCCGCTCAGTCAAGGCAATTCCTCGACAAAACTCCCTGCTACCCTTTCACAACATAGGGGCGCATGAAAACCGCCATCTCCAGAACCAGCAGCGGACTCTGATAGCTCGCCACGTCGTCGATTTTGCCACCAAACAGGGAGAAGCTTGCCCTGGACAGTCCAAGAAAAATGTCTTGATCATGGTTGACTTCGAGTTTACGCTAAGCAATACAATACTGGCATCGAGGATAAAAGGAGAGATACCGATGCGAAATACGAGTGTAGTCGTAACTAGATATGGTGGTCCAGAGGTACTTGAAGTGGTGCAGGAACCATTGCGTAAAATACAAAAGGACGAAGTTCGCGTTAAAGTGATTGTTGCAGGTGTGGCATTTGCAGACATTTTGAGAAGGGAAGGATTATATCCGAATACACCTGTTCCCCCTTTTACACCTGGTTACGATGCAATCGGTGTCATAGATGATGTGGGGGAAACGATTAATCAATTTGCCATTGGTGATCGAGTGGCTGTTTTTTTTGATGGAACTGGCAGTTATGCACATTACGTTTACGCAAAACCTGATGAACTAGTTACGGTTCCTGACGGTTTGGACGCGATACAGGCTGTCGCAGTCATCCTGAATTATGTAACAGCCTACCAGATGTTGCATCGTGTCGCCAAGGTTAGTCCTGGGGAAAGTGTGCTTGTCCACGGGGCGAGCGGCGGTGTAGGTAGCGCGATGCTTCAACTAGGGAAACTTGCAGGTATAAAAATGTATGGGACGGCGTCATTAGTCAATCTCCCTTTCGTGTCTCAATTAGACGCTACGCCAATCGACTATCGAAACGAGGATTTTGTCCAAGTGATCAATCAACAGCAACCTGATGGTATTGACGCGGTCTTTGATCCGATTGGCGGTTTAAATTGGGAACGGTCATTTCAAACATTAGGTAAAAACGGTCGCTTCATTGGTTACGGTCATACTTCGGTTCGCGACAGTGGAAATTTCCAAGATTGGATTAGCAACTGGAGTAAATACGCGAATATGAAAACGACGGAGAGAGGGAATCCCATCTATCTTTTCAGTGTGACTGCTAAAAAAAAGGAGCGATTAGATTGGTTTCAGGAGGATTTGCAACGTCTATTTGTACTGCTTGAGAAGGGGCAAATTAAACCATGGATATCGCATCAAATTCCCATGACAGAAGTTGCGAAGGCACATTACTTACTTGAAAATTCTCAGTCCACGGGAAAAATCGTTCTGATCTGCTGATGGAAGGAGCGAATATCATGTATTCGATTAGTGAGGTGGCTAAGCTTACAAAGATTACAACATTTACGCTGAGATACTACGAAAAAATAGGCATTATTCCAAACCCTTGCCGGAAGGATGGAACTCAGTTTGGCGTGCGAATTTACGATGACCAAGATGTGCAGTTTATTCAATTTATTTATGGACTGAAGAACACCGGCATGAAACTGGAGGATATCTCGGAATTTATAGAAGACGGCTGTCTATTGAAGCGCGATGATACGACTTCTGAAGTTCAAGATATTTTGAAAAAACGGGTTGAAATTTTGGACAGACATCTTGATCACCTAGAACGGCAAATCGCACAGCTAAAAAAAGAAAAGGAGGTAGCGCTAGAAAAAAGGGAAGGTTATCTTCATAGACTTGAGAAGCAACCCACTCCATGAGGTATTTGAAGACGAGGGGGTCATTGTCTGTCAGTCCGGAACACAAAATAATTGGGAATTGTTTGTTAATTTGCTTGATAACGAAAGTATTATTTAAAAAATTTAGGATCTAGTTTCGAGCGATTCAGCATTTCTTCAAACGATTCTTCGTCTTCTTTAGGTGCAAATAAGGAAGCAAAATCATCTTCATCAGAAGTTTGTTTTTGCTTTTCTTTGCGTTTACTTGTGTCTGGTTTAGCCGCTGCGGTGGGTGTGCTCGACTTATTCACTTGTTCTTTTAATTTCATCAATGCGGACAACTGATCTTTTGGCAACATCTGACGCAGTGTCAACGGATCTTCTTCTGACGTGGCATTAGGTGCTCGCTTGCGAGCGTTGTGCGTGACAGGCTGTTCCTGACCCTCCATGGCATCAGCAAAATCAGCACGTTTTGCATGACTGTGATGCTTATTTTTTTTAAAGTGTTTGACATCTGTGCGTTCTTCGTACAAAAAACCTGATTTCATCATTTCGTCGAGCAGCAGTTCAGGAGATGCCGTTACGATAAATATTTCCTGTACAGCCGTGGTGGTTTTCGCAAGCAATTTTAAACCGTTATCAGTAAAATACTGAAAGGTGAGCGTCTCCTTGTAGCTCTTTGAAGGAGAAATCGTACCAGTTAGTATCGCATCTACTTCTTCTAACTCAGCAACGTTACGCAGTGTTTTTCCAAAATCGCCGATAATCGTATGTAGAACCTTCAATTTGCCATCACGCCGCCGCATGTCACTCAACGTCAATGCCTCCCTTTGAGAAATTAGGGAACAGGATATGCACCCTGTTCCCCGAACCATCACTGTGGCAGATAGATTAAAGTTTGCTAAGTACTTTGCGAACGCCTTCTGCTGACTTGTGTAACGCCACTTTTTCATCTTCTGTGAGTTCGATTTCCATGATTTTCTCTACGCCGTTTTTACCAAGCACAACAGGGACGCCTAAGAACAGGTCATTCACACCGTATTCGCCGCGCACAAGTGCGGAGCAGGGGAGGATGCGTTTTTGATCCTTCAGCATAGCCTCTACCATTTGCACAATCGAGGCACCGGGTGCATAGTAGGCACTACCTGTCTTCAGGTAGTTGACAATTTCTGCGCCACCTTGGCGAGTGCGCGCCACGATTTTGTCCAACGTCTCTTTGCTGAGCAGTGTTTCGACAGGAATTCCACCTGCATAGGTATAGCGTACGAGTGGCACCATGTCATCGCCGTGACCGCCAAGCACAACAGCTGTAATGTCTTCTACGGAGACGCCGAGTTCAAGTGCGATAAAGGTGCGAAAGCGTGCGGAATCGAGTACGCCGCCAAGGCCGATAATGCGTTCTGCTG
>JAJZCJ010000103.1 GCA_021846145.1 Bacillota bacterium | reverse complement strand
CCTATGCAACAGGAGAAGTACGTGCCGAAGTTGGCGGCAGGTGAACTCATTGGTGCATTTGCGTTGACGGAACCAAGTGCGGGTTCGGACGCACAAAGTATTGAGACGCGCGCGGTGCAAGACGGGGATCATTATATACTAAATGGCAACAAGGTATTTATTACCAATGGTGGAGAAGCGGACGTATATACTGTTTTTGCCAAAACAGATCCGAATCGAGGGGCATCCGGTGTGAGTGCGTTCATTGTGGAACGCGGGATGCCTGGCTTTGTCATTGGGCGTAAAGAGCGTAAAATGGGACTGAATGGATCAGCCACGGCGCAACTCGTATTTGATGATTTGCGGATTTCTGCCTCGCAGCGACTTGGTGCAGAAGGTGACGGCTTTCGGATTGCCATGTCCCAGTTAGATGGGGGGCGTATTGGCATTGCTGCGCAAGCGCTGGGGATCGCGCGCGCCGCTTTTGATGTGGCTAGCAGTTATGTGTTGCAGCGCAAACAATTTGGACGACCTATCGCAGATTTTCAAGCGATTCAAGAAATGATTGCAGATATGGGAACGAGCATTGAGGCGGCGATGCTGCTCACTTATCGTGCCGCGTCACTGCGAGCAAGAAATCTTACTTGCACCGTGGAGGCGTCGATGGCTAAACTTTATACGACAGATGTGGCCATGCGCGTCACGACGGATGCGGTACAGCTCCTAGGGGGATATGGGTACACCAAAGAGTACCCAGTGGAACGGTACATGCGTGATGCGAAAGTCACGCAGATTTACGAAGGTACTAATCAGATTCAGCGCATTGTCATTGCCAAGGCGCTCACCAAAGAAGAGGCAGTGGTTACGTGAGTTTTCAAAGTGGTGAAGAGGAGGAACTGTGATGGATTTTAGTTTGTCGGACGAGCAAGTGGCGTTACGTAAAGTGGTGCGGGATTTTGCCATCAAGGAAGTGTTGCCGACGGCTTCGATTCGCGATGAAGAGGAGCGCTTTGATCGATCCATTTTTAATAAAATGGCGGCGCTCGGGTTGACGGGGATCCCTTGGCCGGAAGAATACGGTGGAGCGGATATGGATTTTTTAAGCTATGTGATCGCAGTCGAAGAATTGTCCCGCGTGTGCGCTTCTACAGGAGTGACGCTGTCTGCTCACCTGTCACTTGCTTCATGGCCAATATATAAGTTTGCCAATGAAGAACAGAAGCAAAAGTACCTGAAGCCTTTGGCGCAAGGGAAAAAGATGGGCGCGTATGGACTCACTGAACCTAGCGCGGGTACGGATGCGGCAAGTTTACGTACGACAGCGGTAGAAGATGGGGACTATTTCGTGATCAATGGCACCAAGATGTTTACGACCAATGGTGGCGAAGCTGATTACTATGTGATATTTGCTAGTACTGATCCGGACAAAGGGTCTAAAGGTGTCACTGCCTTTATTGTGGAAAAGGGATTAGAAGGCTTTACTTTTGGCAAAAAAGAGAAGAAGATGGGTATTCGTTCCTCCCCGACGATGGAGCTTATTTTTGAAGATTGCAGGGTACACAAAGAAGCGGTGCTCGGTGAACGGGGACAAGGATTCCGAATTGCGATGTCAACGCTAGATGGCGGCCGTAATGGTATTGCCGCGCAAGCGTTAGGAATTGCCCAAGGCGCATTTGATGCGGCGCTGGACTATGCAAAAGGCCGCACACAGTTCAACAAACCTATTTCCGATTTCCAGGTAACTCAATTCAAATTAGCTGACATGGCGACGGCCATTGAAACTGCTCGCTTGTTAACTTATCAGGCAGCATGGTTGGAGGATAACGGTCTTAATTATGGCAAGGCTTCGGCGATGGCAAAGATGATGGCCTCCGATGTGGCGATGCGAGTGACGACTGAAGCGGTGCAAATTCATGGTGGCTACGGTTATACGCGCGACTATCCCGTGGAACGCATGATGCGCGATGCCAAAATCACGCAGATTTACGAAGGCACCAACGAAGTACAGCGGATGGTGATTGCCGGGTACTTGCTGCGGGAAGCCAAATAAGCGTGAGCGCATAGGGTAGGATCCGACTGATGAGAGATGGGATAAATCAACTGGTAAAGGGTGATCCGCGTGCCATCGCGCGGGCTCTTTCTGTGGTTGAAGCGGGCGGTGAACATGCAGAACAATTGCTAAATCGCCTGAAATTAGCCGCGCCAATGGCAAATGCCCACGTAATCGGCCTAACGGGGGCACCTGGTGCCGGAAAAAGCAGTTTGAGCGATGAATTGATCGCATACTACCGTAACCAAGGTGAGCGTGTGGCCGTGATTGCGGTGGATCCGAGCAGCCCGTTTAGTGGTGGGGCTGTGCTAGGTGATCGTGTGCGCATGATGCGCCATACGCTGGATGAGGGCGTCTTTATTCGCAGCATGGGATCGCGTGGTAGTCTTGGAGGCCTCGCTCGACCGGTGCGCGATGCGATCAAGGTGCTAGCGGCAGGTGGATTTCATAAGATTGTGTTGGAGACCGTGGGAGTTGGTCAATCAGAGCTTGATGTGATGTACGTAGCGGATACTGTGATGGTCATTCTCACGCCGGCAGGGGGAGACCAAGTACAAGCAGCAAAAGCCGGCGTCATGGAGACTGCTGACATATTGGTCGTGAACAAGGCGGATCTACCTGGTGCACAGCGCATGAAAAGTGAGCTAGAAGAAATGTGCAAGGCAAGGACAGGACCTTTAAAACCATGGGATAGTGGTCCGTTCCCTGATTGGGAAGTTCCGATTATCCTTACCTCAGTGGTTGCCCATCAAGGGACTGTGGATGTGGCACAAGCACTAGATGCTCACGATGTTTTTCTAGCGCAAGCGGGGCGACTCGAACAGCGTCGTGGCAGAGGGCGTTTACAAGAGTTGCGCGAACGTCTAGAAGAACGCATGATTGTAGAAGTCAAGCGAATGTGGCAGGAAGACGACAGGCTTGATCCATTAAAAAGGGCAGTGCAAGCAGGTGCAGTGACCGTACAAGAGGCGTTGATTCAAGCGCATATTCTCTTCATCAATAAAGAATGATTGCCGGGCAAAGGGTAATTGTGATTTAATACGTTAAGTAGTTTAAGAGTTTAGGGGGGTGGAAGCATGGTATCAGAACCAAAGCTGGAATCGCGGACATCGGAAGAAATTTTGGAAATGCCGCTTATTGAATTGGCTTATCAAGTGTTGTCTAGCACTAACGAACCTCACTATTATCGGGATTTAATGAAAAAAGTGGCTGAATGGCGCAAAATGAGTGATGTAGAAACGGCTGATACGATCGCGAAATTATATACCGACATTAACATTGACGGACGATTTGTGTGTACGGGTGATAATGTTTGGGGATTAAAGCGCTGGTATCCGATTGAACGTACGTCTGAACGTGGGGCATCAAAACGATTTGTACGTAAAGAAGTCGTGGATGACGATGACATTGACGTACTCGATGATGAGTATGAGATAGAAGAGGAAGATTTGATCGAAGAAGAGCCCTTCGTCTTTGAAGATGAAGAGACGTTAGATGATGACGTGGCAGACGAAGAGGAAATCGATTTTCTTGAAAAAACCGATGATGAAGATGAATTAGACGAAGAGGATCAGGAATTGGAAGAAGAGGAAGACCTTTAGTTTAGTGAATTTGAACCTTGACAGTTGAACCGCCAGTTTGTACGATATGAAAGGTAAAATAGTTAAGGACGGTCGCGTTCTGGCAGGAGCCAGGACGTTTGTTTTGGTGTTGTGTTATGGTAGGAGGACATTATTGTGACAAAGTATATCTTCGTGACCGGTGGCGTAGTTTCCGGTTTGGGGAAAGGCATTACGGCGGCATCATTGGGCCGATTGCTAAAAAATCGTGGACTCCATGTGACGATTCAAAAATTCGACCCCTATATTAATGTTGACCCAGGTACGATGAGCCCTTATCAGCACGGGGAAGTGTACGTGACTGAGGATGGTGCGGAAACAGATCTGGACTTGGGCCATTACGAACGTTTTATTGACATAAATTTGACACAAGATAACAGTGTAACCTCTGGTGGAATTTACTTTTCCGTGTTAAATAAAGAACGTCGGGGTGATTATCTAGGCGGGACAGTTCAGGTTATTCCCCATATCACCAACGAGATTAAAGAACGCATCATGCGTGCGGCCAAACCAGGTGTCGATGTGGTCATCACCGAAATTGGCGGCACAGTGGGTGATATTGAGAGCCTGCCATTTCTTGAAGCGATTCGGCAGCTTCGCGGTGACGTGGGCCGGGATCACGTGATGTATATCCACGTTACACTGATTCCCTATATGAAGATGGCTGGAGAAGTAAAGACCAAGCCTACGCAACACAGCGTAGCAGAACTAAGAAGTATTGGTATTTCCCCGCATGTAATTGTGTGTCGCACCGAGGTGCCGCTAACAACAGAAGTAAAACGCAAGATTGCTTTATTTTGCGACGCAGAAGAAGAAGCGGTGATTGAGGCATCAGATGCTTCCACCATTTACGATGTGCCGCTGATGTTGCAACAAGAAGGACTGGATGAGTACGTTGTGAAATTTCTAGGCTTACATGTGCCTCCGGCGGAAATGAGCGAGTGGCGAGGCCTAGTAGAGCAGATAAAAAGTCTCAATAAATCAGTAAAAATTGCACTGGTAGGAAAATACGTCGAACTGCACGACGCTTACCTCAGTGTGGCAGAGGCGTTATTTCATAGTGGTGTGGCAAACGGTGCGGAAGTCAACATTGATTGGTTGCCTGCCGAGGAATTGACTGAAGATAACGTCGACGAATGGTTACGCGACGCAGATGGCATATTGGTACCTGGCGGATTTGGCGATCGTGGCATCGAGGGCAAGATTACTGCCGTTAAATATGCTAGGGAAAATAAAATTCCGTTTTTCGGAATTTGCTTGGGAATGCAGATGGCAGTCATTGAATTTGCGCGCAATGTGATTCACTTAAAGGGAGCACATTCATCTGAAATCGATCCTCAAACCCCGTATCCGGTCATTGATTTAATGCCAGATCAAAAGGCGATTGAAACCAAAGGCGGAACCATGAGATTAGGACTTTACCCCTGCTATATTCAACCTAGCAGCAAGGCTGCCAAAGCGTATCGTGAGTCTGAGATTGGTGAACGTCATCGCCATCGCTATGAGTTTAACAACACCTTTCGCCAATCAATGGAAAACGCGGGTTTAATGATCAGCGGCACTTCGCCCGATGGACGGCTTGTGGAAATTGTTGAATACAATGATCACCCGTGGTTTGTTGGCGTCCAGTTTCATCCGGAATTCACTTCTCGACCGAATCGACCACAGCCATTATTTCGCGAGTTTATCGCAGCATCGTTAGCATATAGAGAAAAAAAATAGATTTAAAAATAATTCTGCCCATAGTATTAAAATGATGGTGAAAAGGGGCGGGGTCATGGCAAAGAAAGTAATGGTCGTAGATGATCAGATTGGTATCCGTTTTCTGCTCAAGGAAATTCTTGAGCGGGACGGATATGAGGTATTTCCTTGTGCTAACGGTAAGGAAGCGCTTGCAACACTCCACGAACAGAATCTCTCGCTTGTCTTGCTCGATATGAAAATACCTGGAATGGACGGTCTAGAAATTTTGATTCAAATTCGAAAATATCTACCTGACCTTAAAGTAGTGGTCATGACTGCCTATGGCGAATTGGTAACGATTCGCGAAGCGGTAGAACTCAATGCGATAGGCTTTTTTGCAAAACCATTTGATATCGATGAACTGCGCCTTTTTGTTAAAAGGGAGATTGGGGAAGGAGATAATGATGAGCGACTCTACGAAGTGGAATGAAGTGATGATTCGCTTGCGTATGGCTGATGCAGATGCCCACTATGCGGGCAAACTGGTGGATGGGGCACGGATCCTGCAATTATTTGGCGATGTGGCCACCGAACTGCTGATTCGTCATGATGGCGATGAGGGACTATTTGCAGCGTATGACGAAGTGGTATTCAAGGCACCTGTGTATGCCGGGGATTATATCGAAGCGGTGGGACGCATCGTTCATGTGGGGAATACTTCGCGCAAAATGGAATTCGCGGCGTATAAAGTGATCGCGGGCGGCACAGACCCGGACAATTTGTCGGCGGCAGAAGTACTTGATCCTCCGCAAATGGTCGTGCGTGCTTCCGGTACCTGTGTGGTGCCAAAGGACAAACAGAAGAACAGGGAGTGACACGACGATGGAAAAACTAGTCATCACAGCGGCGGTCAACGGGGCTGAAGTGACTCGTGACAATACCCCATATGTACCGATTACACCAGAGGAAGTGGCGAATGCGGCGGTGGAGGCCGCACTGGCAGGTGCCTCAATTATTCACGTGCATGCTAGGCGCAATGACGGAGCTGCCACACAGGACAAAACAGTATATCGCGAGATCATCGAACGCATTCAGGAAAAAAGTCGCGTCATTGTGCAAGTGTCTACAGGGGGCGCTGTAGGAATGACTGCCGCCGAACGGGCTGATGTGATTGCACTTGGCCCGGAAATGGCCACCCTGACGACAGGTACCGTCAATTTTGGCGATGGCGTCTTTTACAATGCGCCAGAAGACATTGAGCATTTTGCCCTGTTGATGGCACAACGCGGCGTGCGACCGGAAATTGAGGTATTTGATACTGGCATGATTGCCACTGCAGTGCGACTGATGAATAAGGGGTTATTGAAGGGTCCCATGCACTTTGATTTAGTATTGGGAGTTCCCGGTGGCATCCCTGCTGAAATGTCTAGTTTGCTGCATATGGTGTCTATGCTTCCTATAGGTAGCACATGGACGGCCGCGGGAATCGGTCGTGCCCAACTTGCCATGACTACGGCTGCGATCTTGCTAGGAGGACATGCACGGGTGGGTCTCGAAGATAATATTTATTATGCAAAAGGGCGATTAGCCGTATCTAGCGCGGAACTAGTCAGTCGCGTGGTGAGACTAGCTGGCGAATTAGGGCGTGAGGTGGCAACGCCTGATGAGGCGCGAAATATCGTGGGGATCACAAAATCGTCATAATTAACGCGAGATCAGGTTGCGCTTATGCGTGTACAAAGTTATAAATTAATTGAGAGCTTGTATGAGAAGGAAGGAAGAATTATTGTTTGGTGTCATATCCTCAGGGGTTGTCGTGCTATTCATGTTGATTCTCGGCATTTTCTTGCTTCGTGATTACCAACGCTCCCATCGCACGTACACCTTTTGGTGGGCGGTTGCTTTTTGGCTAGGCTTTCTTGCGGCATTATTGGACTTTATCTCCTATTTTATGCACGGTTGGAACATTTGGCAGTACCGTCTGTACCTGTTTGCTGCGGCAACGTTGGTGGCGTACATGGGTGCAGGTACTGTGTACCTGTTTTCTAAGCGCGTGGGCCGCGTGTATGTGATGGTCATGTCACTGATTGCCATTGCAATGTTGGTTACGCTTACTGTGACACCTGTCGTTCACATTGCGATCATGCCTGAAGGGGAGAAAGCGCAGGGATTCGTGCCTAGTCAAATCGGCCTCTATTTTGCATTGTTAAGCGGAATTGGCGCATTGGCCGTGTTTGTCGGCGCTATTTACTCATTTGTACGCTCGCACATGGTCTTTAATCTTTGGATTGCACTCGGTGCGCTACTGTTTTCTATTGGGGGAACTGTAGGTAATGCAACGGGCATCTATGAGATGTTTTATTTGTTTCAGGCGCTGGGCGCTATTGTTTTATACTATGGTATCTATACTAGTTATAAAAAAATCTAATTTTGTCGTTGTGGAGAGAGAGGGTGTAACTGCATCATGGAAAATTATATCCAAGGGCTATTCGCAGATCGCATCGGTGGGAAAGCGTTTGGCAAAGATACTGTGCTTTATAAATTTGAAAAAATTAAGCGCGCCAAAGCGGCTGCCAAATTAGCTCACCCGGATGTGCCGCTGATCGACATGGGCGTTGGTGAACCGGATGACAGAGCAGATGACGGCATTGTCGATGTACTTGCAGTAGAAGCGAGAAAACGGGAGAATCGTTACTATGCGGACAATGGGATTCCAGAGTTCAAGCGAGCGGCTGCCACGTATTTACAGCAGGTGTTCGGTGTGACAGGGATTGATCCCGAGCGGGAAATCAATCATGCGATTGGATCTAAGCCAGCACTCGCCATGTTGCCAAGCGTGTTTATCAATCCTGGTGATGTGAGTATCATGCCTGTTCCGAACTACCCGGTGATGGGGACACACACCATCTGGTCGGGCGGCGAGGTGTACCACTTGCCACTGACGCGAGCCAATCATTTTTTGCCGGATCTGGCATCTGTGCCTGAAGCGATTGCCAGACGTACGAAACTCCTATATCTGAATTACCCCAACAACCCCACTGGAGCCACGGCGACACGAGAATTTTTCCAAGAAGTCATCGATTTTGCTAAACATTATGAAATTTTGGTGGTACACGATGCCGCCTATGCAGCGCTTACGTTTGACGGTACCGCACCTTTGTCATTCTTATCGGTGCCGGGGGCAAAAGAAGTCGGCATCGAAATGTTCTCTTTTTCCAAAGCGTTCAATATGACCGGTTGGCGGTTGGCGTTTGTGGCTGGCAATGAGTTGGCCGTCAAGGGGTTTGCCACGGTGAAGGATAACAATGACTCAGGGCAGTTTATGGCCATTCAAAAAGCGGCTATTTACGGGCTGGAACACCCTGAAATCACGCGTCATATTGCAGAGAAGTACTCACGCCGTCACGGGTTGCTGGTGGAAGCATTGCAGGCGCTGGGATTTGCGGCGGAAAAGCCAAAGGGTTCTTTTTTCCTTTACACACCGGCACCAAAGGGGATTGTCGGCGGATTGCGCTTTGCCAATGCTGAAGAATTCTCGCAGTATTTGATCACCGAAAAGCAAATATCCACCGTGCCTTGGGATGATGCAGGCGCATTTGTCCGCTGGAGTGTTACGTTCGAAGCGGATGGAGTGGAAGCGGAGCGCGCGGTGATCGCACAAATTAGCCATCGGCTACAGGATGTAAAGTTTGAATTTTAGGTATCTCTACGGGGGAGGGTAAACCAGTGGATAGGGAACTTACGATGGAGTTTGCAAGGGTCACAGAAGCGGCTGCGATTGCTGCGGCGAAGTGGATGGGCACAGGCAAAAAGAACGAGGCAGATCAAGCGGCCACCACTGCGATGCGAGCTGTGTTTGATACGGTCGATATTGATGGAACCGTGGTCATCGGTGAAGGAGAAATGGACGAGGCACCGATGCTTTACATTGGTGAAAAATTAGGGTGCGGTAAGACACCAGTGGACGTGGCTGTCGATCCGTTGGAAGGAACGAATATCGTTGCCAAGGGGCTCTGGAATGCGATCACGGTGATCGCCGTCGCGCCGACTGGCACGCTCTTGCATGCGCCAGACATGTACATGGAAAAGTTGGCCGTCGGTCCTGCTGCAAAAGGATTAGTGGACATTGAAGCATCATTAGAACATAATTTGCGAGTAGTAGCACATGCGACAGGCAAAAAAATCGAGGATGTCGTGGCCGTGATTCTTGATCGCCCGCGTCATCAAGAAATGATCGAGCGAATCCGTAAAGCGGGTGCTCGAATTAAGCTAATCAGTGACGGTGATGTGGCGGGCGCATTCAATACGGCATTTCCAGAGACGGGCGTAGACATTATGTTTGGTTCTGGGGGCGCTCCAGAAGGTGTGTTGGCGGCGGCAGCGCTGAAATGCCTTGGCGGTGAGTTTCAGGGGAGACTTTTGCCGCAAAATAATGAGGAAATGGAACGTTGTTTGAGTATGGGACTCGACGATCCTACACGAGTGTTGCGCATGGATGATCTAGTGCGCACTGATGAAGCCATGTTCGCTGCGACGGGGGTGACAGATGGGGAAGTGTTGCGAGGTGTGCGCTTTTTGGCAGGCGATATAGCGACTACGCACACGCTGGTAATGCGATCAAGCAGTGGCACGATTCGATTTATTGAGACGCGACACAAGTTGCACCAAAAACCTAATTTGGTGATGATCTAAGCACGTCTTTTCTAGGGAAAATTGCATAAAGTGATGATACGCAGGTAAACATGCTATAATGCAGCTTAATTAATAATCTGAATATGGTGAGGGCAGGTTCAATTGCAAATTAAAGAACTAGAAACGATGAAGCTCACGGAGCTTTATAAGCTGGCTAAGGAATTCCAGATTCCCTATTATGCTAGCATGAAAAAGAAAGAACTTATTTTTGCGGTGCTGCGTGCACAGGCAGAAAAAGACGGGCTGATTTTTGCTGAGGGTGTCCTCGATATTATGTCTGATGGGTATGGGTTTTTGCGGCCTATTGGCTATTTACCCAGTGCGGAGGATATCTACGTCGCT
>JAJZCJ010000102.1 GCA_021846145.1 Bacillota bacterium | reverse complement strand
GTCTGGCGCAAGGATTGCAATTTCAATTTGGTCATCACAGTCAGCCTCCTCATTATTTCTGAGGTGTATTATCTCAAGGATGAGGTGGCTGGGACAGGTGTGCTGGATTTGACGCTTACCACTGCTCTACCATTGAGCTACAGTAGACTTTCGTCCACTGACGGGATTCGAACCCACACACGTCGATTAAAAGTCGAAGTAACCCCTCATAGCGCCTCGCTTGGTTACATCATTACACAACTACACAATTATGTCAAACTATCTAAATAAACTACCAAAAATCCTTATAGAGTATAATTACGATCTGTGCGACAATACTGACATCTGTGGTATTTAGAGGAAGGGTATGGACATGCAAATCACTTTCACCGCACGTGGCGAACAAGCCGAACGCCTTTCATATTTCTTTGGTAAACATCCAGACAATCCGTATCAAAGGCAAACGGATTATGGGATGGTCGAGTTTAAGTTTATCACCTATAGCGATACTCTGGTGAAGGGGTATATTGCCTTTCACGCGGACGGTCTGGCGATGGTGAGGGACAGCGAGTATCGAGGACTTGAACAATACATCAGTGATCGTGAGTTTTCTTTATCGACGATTTTTTTGACAAACGTTCGGCGATCCATTGGACATGTGCTGAGTCGAGATTATGAACACATTGATACAGCTTATGATTTCGCGGTGGAAATGGGGCCGATATCGACGACCTTATCGGACGTTGCGATTCTTGAATTGTTTCAACCCATTGGCTATGAGATAGAAATTCGGCACGTGCGGGCCGCGTACGATTTTGAAATCGATAGTGGAAATGTCATTGAACTTCGGTTAACCAAGGTGACCGACATTGTGTCGTTGTTTCGTCAGATTTTCGTCCTAGTCCCGGTGCTGGATAACTATAAACATTATGCCATTTCTATAGATGAGGCGGAGAAACTTTTGCGCTATGGGGAAGGATGGTTGGACACTCATCCTCGTCAGGAGTTTATTGTCAAACGCTACGTTCGGTATAAGGAGGCGTTAATCCAGTCCGTCAGGGATCAATTGATTCCGGATGGAATCGCGGAAGCAGAGGAGAAAAAAAATCGGCTTGGGGAGCTTAGGTACAGGGAGTTTGTTCGCTGGATTGTGGACTTGGGGATTCGTGATGTGGTGGACATGGGGGCCGGGGAAGGTCGGCTTCTTCATTATTTGGTGCAAATCTCCTCGCTTGAGCACATTACGGCTTGTGAACCTACTGGGTCGGGATTGATGACGATGCACAGGCATCTTGAGCGTTGGAAGAAGAACGATGAAGTAAAGGTTGAACCGACGATCATGCAGAGTTCTTTGTTTTATAAAGACGAACGTCTCCTTCACAAGGAATGCATAGTGCTCTCTGAGGTGATCGAACACATCGACAGGGACAGGGTTGACCAGGTGATGAATATGCTTCTGACGTATTTCCGACCTCAATATCTGCTTCTTTCCACGCCGAATGTCGAATACAACCAGGTTTACAACATGAACGAGTCGATGCGGCATGCGGACCATCGTTTTGAAATGACAAGGGAAGAATTTCGAGAATTTATTGTCTTGCATGCAAGTGAACAGGGTTATTTGTACGAGATTGTGGGCGTAGGGGATGGCCATCCGGAATACGGTCAACCCACACAAATGGCGATTTTGAGGAGGGGCTAACGATGAAGGAGATCCGGTTCCAATCGAATGAAATCGTGATCCTGTCTGGTCCTTCAAGTACAGGCAAGAGTTATTTGACGGGGAAGCATTTTGAACCGTCACAAATGTTGAGTTCGGACACTTTCCGGTACATGGTGTCGGATACGGTGTTCCAAGAAAGCCCGAAAAACCAGCGGTTTCATGATGGAGATCACGATCGCTTGATTAAAGTGTTTCGGCAGGATTTTCAGGACATGTCGGAAGATGCATTTGCCATTTTAAAAAACGTGCTCTCTGTTCGAGCTAAGTATGGCAAATTGACGGTGGTTGACGCGACGAGTTTGTATCTGTCTGATATTGAGTCGTACGCAAAAATCGCGCAGGAGCAACATGTTCCCATTTCCATTGTGATTTTCGATGTTCCGATGGCCAAGGCATTCCAATTCGATCAAATCCGTGAACATCCCCGTGGGGATAGGAAACTGAAACAACAATACCGTGCGCTAAATGGTCTGCTAAAAAGCAAACGGCAACTGTCCGAAATCGGTGTCCGCAAAATTTATGTGATTGATAATCCAGATGATCTCACCGTGACGATTGAAGAAAATCCATTGTTCGTGGAACTCGGTGTAGGACTCGACGTGATGGGAGACGGGCACGGGCTGCTTGTTTCTCGCGTGGCGCTCATCGAAAAGGCTGGATATGTTCGAGGTGAAGATGGGCTGTATCGGCATCCTGACGGCCGAAAACTGGTATATCTAAACGATGAATCCAGCAGAGGATCGCTCCCGCGAGAAGATGTTCAATTCGGGAAGTACTCCTCGATTGGCATGCTTACGATGATGAAACGTCATGTAGAAGCCGGTCTTGCCCATGCGGTGGATTCAAACCATAACTACAAGGTCTGGAGATGGCTGGAAGGTCGAAAAGTGACGATGTCACACGGGGATGAGGTTGTGGTAGAGGAGTTTGCCGCGTTTGAGCGGGAATACGGGCATGAGAAAACGGAGGAACTCAAACGCGAGTTGGCGCAGTTTTTGAAATCTTTGCCGTCCCACCTGATCATTGCCGATCAAGATCTTCCACGGGCTGTGGTGGTTCATGCCGGGATTCGTGATGATATGGTGGGGAAAGAAGATGATCGGATCCGTGATTTTTGTCGCTATGGTCCGACGGACGGATTTCTTGAAAATGGCAAGCCAAACCGCTTGGATTGGACGAAAGATCACAAAAATGGGTTACTCGTCATCTGGGGGCATGTACCACAACCTGAGGCAATGGTGGTTCGGGATTCCATCAATCTTGACCAAGGCGGGTTTTGTGGACATTTCCTGACGATGCTTCGTTATCCAGAAATGGAACTCATACAGGAAAAAGTGGCACAAAGTTTTGTTACCCCTGCGGATAACCCGATCCTGCAGTATTACAAGGACAGATTTGACGTTCCGTTGTTGCAAAAATACCTAGATGGCTTTGAAGTCTCGACGCGTTTTGGACAACTGGCCGCTCATCGAGACTCTATCAAATCTGCCATAGAAATGGTCAGCACAAGAACGGTGCCTATGGAAGAGATGTTCTATGTCCCGCCCACCATGTCGCCGCCACCGAACACATCATCGGTGGAAGGCTTTTTAGAACATCCCAGCGAAGCGTTTGAGTATTTTTCTTCCAAAGGGGTTCAAAGGGTTGTCATCGAGAAAAAGCATATGGGGAGTCGTGCAATCATCGCGTTATTTCGCAACGAGGAAGTGAGCCGGTCGTACTTCAATCGTCCGACGCTCGGCACCATTCTTAGCCGGAACAATATGAGATTTTTTAAACGGCCAGAGGAACTGCAGATAGTTAGTCAACTGGTGAATGATCTGGCACCTTATTTTGACGAGATGAAGACGGACTTCTTGTTGCTGGATGCAGAAATCCTCCCCTGGAACTTAAAAGCCGGGGAGTTAATCAAGAAACAGTACGGGTTAGCAGCCAATGCCGCGCTTTACAAGCGTAGAAAACACATCGAATCGTTGCAAGAATTTCAGACAAATCGGGGTGTAGATGTCTCCGAAGAAATTCGCGATGCAAAACGGAAATGGGAGAACGCAAAGAAGTTTCATCGTGCATTTTCAAATTACTGTTGGAATATAGAAGGGGTTAGCGGTATCCAGATTGCACCCTTTCATGTGTTGGCATTCAGCCACAAAACCAATTTTGATGAAACGAACGAATGGCATATGCAGCAGTCGGAACGACTAAGCACTTTGAGTCACCTCGTCATTGCCACCCCATACCGAATTGTTGACTTGCACGATGAGCTAGCTAAAGAATCTGCGATAACGTGGTGGCTAGAAACTACGGCAAGCGGTCACGAAGGCTTCGTGTTTAAGCCAATCGATTTTGTGACGTATACGGAAAATGGCGATTTGGTTCAACCGGCGATCAAGGTGCGTGGTCGTGAGTATTTGCGCATCATCTACGGAATGGACTATCTGGAACCTCACAATTTGATTCAAGTGAAAAAGCGATCAGCCAGCAAGAAGATGCGCAATGCCATCAAGGAATTCATGCTTTCCGTTGAAAGTGTGGACAGGTTTATCAAGAAAGAGAAAATTGAGCGCATTCATGAATGCGTACTCGCAGCCATGTCTTATGAAAGCGAGCCTATGGATCCAAGATTATAAGAAAACGCCCGCGTAATGCGGGTGTTTTTCGCAAGTGCCTTGGGAGGAGTATAGATGAAAACCAAGATCTTCGAATCGATTCTAGACATTGAGCAAAAACATGGCGTTAAGATTGTCTATGCATGTGAAAGCGGAAGCAGGGCGTGGGGATTTCCGTCTCAGGATAGCGATTATGATGTCAGGTTCATCTATGTACGTCCAGTGGCCGATTATCTATCTGTCTTTGAACAACGGGATGTGATTGAGGAGCCAATTAATGATCTGTTAGACGTGAATGGATGGGATCTGAAGAAAGCGTTGCAGCTAATGTATAAATCAAATCCTGCACTCTTGGAATGGCTCGAATCTCCCATTGTGTATGTCGAAGCCTTTTCAGTAGCGAACCAGTTACGTGAACTGAGTCGCAAGTACTTTTCCGGTATCGCGAGTTTTCATCATTACTTCAGCATGGCAAGAGGGAACTATAGAAAGTATTTGCAGGGAGAAGAGGTGAAGATCAAAAAGTATTTCTACGTGCTTAGACCCATTTTCGCTTGTCTGTGGATCCTTCAGCATGGCACGATGCCGCCGATGTTGTTTGAAGAGTTAATGGACGGTGTGCTGGAAGATACTGGACTATCTGAAGATATCCAACATTTGCTGGAACGGAAAATGGCCGGAGATGAAATGGATCTGGAACCACCCATAACATCGATTAAACAATTTATCGATTTCCAACTAAACCGCTTTACAGGAATTGCGGATGAGTTGAAGCCGGTTAGAAATAAGTCGGCGAACGATTTGGAGTTGTTATTTCGAAATAGTTTGAACGAGGTGTGGGATCATCATGAGTTGATCTGACGGATTGATGATTGAACCCTATCCGTTATCTGTAAGTGAAGTGCAACGCGGTTAATGTAGACGATATTGCGTTACGCAAGTTGACATTAGACACCTTTCGTCATGAAGGAGTAATCAAGATTTTTGATGCACCAATGGCTGTCTAGAGTGCAAAAGAGTTCAATTAACAATGAGGGATTGAAAATCGCCGACGAATGGACTGCGTTTGACTCAGGGTCATCAATAGGTGAGAAAGGCTCTGAGAGCGGAACAATCATTCTTGATGAAGAGAATTCCCTTGGAGCAAGGATAACTTTAGAGGAAAATGCACGTGACATTCCGTACGCTATCACTTGCGGCATATATGGACTTATGATCCATACAACTTATTTCAGCAACTTGACTGAAGCGAAACGAAGTTTCGAGTTGATGAAGGCAGACCTAGAGACAATTTTTAGACTACCCTCTGACGATATGGGTGAAGTACTGAACCAGGTTAGGCAGTTTGTTGATAGATACTAAGGCACCTTTCAGAGCGAATCATCAGGTTTCCTTCTGGGACTATAGGGGCAAGGCTCCCATAAGGGATAATCCGAAACATTTATTTACTGAGGCTTTATGGTGAGATCGTTCGAGCAGAGAAGGGGGGGCAATTATGATGTTTGAACCAGAGAATGTTCTCGAACAATGGCTCATGGCGGCTGCAGACCATCCAAGTTCACGACCGCGATTCTACGAGGAACTTGCGAAATCAGCTATATTCGTTATCACCCAATCTCCCGTGGAAACCAAAAACGGGATAATTGAGGCCGATACATCCATAGCCATCAAAAATGTTGTCCTGGATGGAAAAACGTACATTCCTATATTCACATCTGTAAGGCGCTTAAATCAATTCATCAATGAACCCGAATCGTATATAGGCATGAACTCGCTAGACTTTTTTAACTTAACGAAAGGGGCTGACGTGATGTTGAACCCAGGTTCCGACTATGGAAAGTCATTTTCGGTATCAGAGATTGCTTCTATACTCGATGGTTCTTTAGGTCACCCCCGAGAAATGTATACTGTTGAAAAAGAAACAACGGTTCAGATTGACGTGCCGGCAAATCCGCCTACGGAGTTGCTGTCAGAGCTGTCAAAACTGTTTCGGACGCTGAAAGAAGTTCGATCGGCGTACAATGCACTCATCGACAATCCTGAGGATGGTCTTGATCCACACACACTCATCGGAATTGAGGTCTTTGGCAATTGGGAACGAATCATGGCAGCGGCCGGAATAGTGGCAGATGCAGTCAAAGTCCCGAATCCTCCTATTGATTTCATCCAACTTAATGACGGCGAGGGCTTGGACCAACATCTACGAACATCATACAAACCTTTTTATAAACGTAAAACGTTTGGGTTATTTTAATTGTTTGTTCCTGAATGAACATGCAGAAAACCGGCTTGCCCTAGTTTTATCTGAAATATATTAAAATCAGCGCCAGGGGTAGGTTTTCAAACAAGTGGGCCCTTTTCAAATCGCCAGGAAGAGCTGAATTGTCCAATAAAGTGGATATGTGTTTATAGAGCGAAGAACGAAGATATTGATTTAGCTGTGGGATTTAGGGAATAGGGATTTAGAATCTGAGAGAGTGTCAACGACATTGTGGGGTGTTCATTTGGGTAGGCAAATCCAAATTGTTGCAGGAAAAGAAGATGAAGAGATGCTTTTGTTTTTTTTGAGAGAGAAAAATAACGTTGCCCTGTTCCGATCTTTTTCACAAACAAAAGAAACGTTGTGGACAGATACCTTTGACTCTAATGAACGCCAGTACCACATTTGGAATAGGGAATTTGCATGGGAGCCAGAATACAGCCAAACGAACGATGGAACAAAGTTTTTTGTAGCAATCCCTGAAGAATTAACCTATGATGTGGACATCTTTTCAAAGTGGTACGATGCAATCGTGAGATGGATTAGAAAAAATAGTGTTGGGAAACAAGATGTTATATGGTATTTACCTCAAGCTTGGGCGCTTTATTCCTCCACAGATATGTACAAAAAGGAATATTGAATTGTAAGGGAGGTCGGCATAGTATGAGCACCTCGTTTGAAGTGTTTCCTAGAAACCATAACCTGCCGATCGTTAGGCAAGTGCTCGAGTTATCAACCCAGTACCTCCATGAATATTTGACGAGCGTAGGGGTGCGTTTACATCCGACAGTGAAACTTGAAATTCATAATGATCTTGAATTGATTGTAGTACCAAGCCCTGATCAAGCCCTAAAATGGAACGTGAATGAATATGGGTGGTTCTTAATTGATCAAGTCCCTGGTGGTTGTGATGCCTATTTTGAATATGTAGACGATTATCGCCGTGAAAGTTGGGAGGATGAGATTACAGCGTCTTTGGCTCGCTGTGCATACTTTGCTGACGAGATTAGAGAAAGCTTGAAAATTGGACACTATTGGCATTTCCGTCGTTCTGCAGGTCAATCTGCAATTATTTCATTGTATTATGGGCTTTTAGCTGCATCTGTTGCCAAACTTACAGATGGGTTTATATACAGTGACGACGGTGCATGGGATTTTCATTACTTCCCAATCCATCCCGACGAATTTCGAGATATTTACTTCCGTTCGGAAAAAACGTCTACAGATGCAAAGTGGGTACAAAAGTGTATTTTAGCGATCCCTAACGAACTGCAGATGAATCGATAGTGAGGATGACGGTATGAAAGACAAGGAAGTCGAGGAGTTTACTCATCGAGCGATTGGTCAAAAAGTTACATTTCGCAGGTTAGCAGGTAATACGTTGATCCTTTACTTGAACTGTTTCCCTGGCGAAAATCACGGATATTCTGTTTGGATAGAGCCAACTTGGCATTGTTCGAGTACGAGTAAAGTTCTTGTCGGATCAAGACAAGCTCAGGTAGACGATGAGCAAGAGCTTGATGAAATAAGTGAATTAATGGATGTATTGGATAAGGCAGAGGTCGAATCCATTTCGATTGATCCTGTATCACATGACTTACACATTCTGTTTGAGCATGGTTATTCGGTAAAGACCTTTGTTTCCGATCCAACGGATGAGTTGATTTGGTACATCAAGGATCGTACTAAAGGATTAAAATTATATGCCTCACCAAATGGCGTCGAAATTGTTCATGTCTAAATTTCTGATCGGCACGATTGGGCCTATATGACCTCTAGCAATCTGAGCTCGGATTCTATGAACGCGTAACTAGAATGTAAATTAATGCAATTGAACTAACGGGTGCACATATTTCAGAAGAAATTTTCTTATTTTGCATAATTACTCTCGAGATTTAATAATTAATGCAATTATATCAGCGATTACATATCGGACTTTGGGCGTGACGATGGACAAAAGTTACGATAAAATCATGACAGTAAATAGGGCACACCTGCTAAACCTTTTGTGAGGGATGAGCATGAAGGATTCTCGTTTTCATTGTTGTGCAACATGTGTAAATTTTCGCGCGGTACGCTCAGTGGATGGGGTACGTACGTTTTGCTCGCGACTCGGATATGATACAAACCCAAAATACAAATTCAACTGCTGGACTCCGAAGCCACAAGTGATTGAAAAGTTGGAAAAACAAGATCCTGAATAGTGAATCATCAGCATGAACTTCATCGTTTTATTGAATAACGAAGAATTAGGGATATACATATCCAGTGGCGTAAGTAACTTAGGCGCGTTGTTACCGAGCGACTAGCATTCAGCATTTTTACATAAAATAACAAGAACTCTCATCCTAAAAATGGCGTCAGCCATTTAGGTAGGGGGGTTCATTTACTGAAAACAAGACGGTGGGTGTTCATATGGGCATACATGCATTCTTCAAAAGTTTAAACGAATTGGAGCGTATTTATCGTGCTCCCGGGAAATTCAAATTCGAAGAGCACAATATTTCCAGTCACAGTTTCAAGGTTGCTCAATATGCGCAATTTTTGGGGACTGTCGAAGAAATGAATGGCGCAAACATCAACTGGAAGTCGCTTTATGAGAAGGCGTTGAACCACGATTATGCAGAGGTTTTTATCGGCGATATTAAAACACCAGTGAAATATGCTTCGATGGAACTGCGCAAGTTGCTCTTGGATGTGGAAGAAGAAATGACAAAGAAGTTTATCGATAAAGAGCTTCCAGATGAATTTAAGGGTCTTTACCGTGAGAAATTGAAGGAAGGAAAAAATGACACTTTCGAGGGGAAGATTCTGCAAGTCGCAGATAAAATGGACCAGGTGTACGAAGCGTACCAGGAAATCCAGAGAGGAAATACCGAACCTGATTTTGTGATGATGTACAAAGATGCATTGAACGTGATTCAAAATGTAGACCTTTATTGCGTGACGTATTTTTTAGATATTATTTTGCCTGATATGCTAAGCGAACGCCACGTTTTCGGCATTGATCTTCAAGCGATTACCAATGAAGTGTTGAACAAAATGATTAAGTTCTAGAATATAGGTGATACGTTCAATGCAGCTATACGGCTTTTCATGTACCTTACAGGGGCACAAATCCAATAAGAACTAGCACTGATTTGAGACATTTAGTCCAAGTTGACGGAAGGATTTTCGAGACTGAGATTAGCGGAACTGGAGATAAGGAATATTGCATTGAGTTATCGGTCAGTAGTGTTCAAGAGTGGTGTGTTGAAAATTGTAGGAGGGAACCACTTTGACCAAACAACTTAAAGAAAGTGCTCAACGAGTACAAAACACGTTATTGAAATTGGGATACACAAACAAAGTCGTAGAATTACCAGACAGCACACGTACTGCCCAAGAAGCCGCAGATGCTATTGGTTGTGAGGTTTCGCAAATTGCAAAATCCCTTATATTTCGTTTGAAGCATACCGATAGTCCGCTGTTAGTCGTTGTCAGCGGAGGTAATCGTGTTAATGAGAAGCACCTATCGAATGAGCTAAATGACCCACTTGGAAAAGCTGATGCAGACTTTGTACGTGAAAGTACAGGATTTGTCATAGGAGGAGTTCCTCCAATTGGTCACGTAGATGCTATTCGAACACTAATTGATGAAGATCTCTTCCAGTACAAAACAATTTGGGCGGCGGCAGGGCATCCTAAAGCGGTATTTGAATTGACCCCTGACCAGTTAGTTGAAATGACCAAAGGACAAGTTATGGCTATAAAATAAGTATGAACATATTAAATTTTGCCCCCTTACTCGGTTTACCGGAGC
>JAJZCJ010000101.1 GCA_021846145.1 Bacillota bacterium | reverse complement strand
AAAGTGATGGCAACAGTTGAAAATGCAAAAGTGTGCAGGCAACTAATTGCAGAGTATGGGTCATTATCTCACTTTTTGCAATTTGTGCAGGGTCACAGTAAGCGCAGCTTAGAATGGGAATTTAAGCTTGCTTTTCAACTGGTAGGGGAAAGCGCAGCTCATGCATTATTTGAGGATCTGCGTGTTGCTATGTATATTGCATAAGTGGAGTGATAAAGCGCGGTGGAGCCTAAGTGGTTCGCCGTGCTTTTTGATTTTCATGATATACTAATTGACACTGGGGGAGTGTATATGAGCGGTAGTTGGTTCGCGAAGGGGAGAATTGCCATTGCTATTGGCATGGCTTTCGTGACTATTTGCATATCCCCTATTTATTCCCCCCGTGTGATGAAAACAGCAGTTGCTGTTCAGCACATGGCTCCAAAATCTAATGCTGCGACATTACATACGGTTCGCCTGACTTCGTCTAGGACAGCGCCAAAACAGAAAGCGATGATGCTGGTGGTGTGTGCTTCCTTTTTAGGGAAGCCAGCGACGAAGCCGCTTTCCTTGTATCAAAATTTATACTTTGGTAATCATCATTCTGTCGCTAGTTATTATCAACAGGTTTCCTATGGACAATTGCAGATCACTGGACGGGTGGTGGGAGACCCGCTTCATCCGGGGAAATTTCTGCAGTTGCCACATTTGGAATCTTATTATGCGCGGACGGAAAATGGTTCAGGTGGTAATTTTCCAAATAATGACGATGGCATTGTAGCAGATGTGATCAAGCAACTGGTGAAGGATCACTTTGATTTTAAACCTTATGTGGTGAACGGAGAAATTCCCTACTTTGCTATTGTTTTTAGTGGGTATGGTGCCGATGTAGAACCCACCAATAAAAACTTGATTTGGCCAGTAGAATCTAATTTGCAATACCCGATAAAAATTTCACTAGCTAAATTTGGCGAAAGAACGCCGGTGCCTACTGATGTGGCGGTAGTAAATGCTTATGATTTAGTGCCTGAGTTAGATGATTTTAGTGGAGATCCGGTTACCTTGGGAGTGCTCGCACATGAATTTGGACATCTCATGGGATTGATGGATCTGTATGATGTATCTAGCTCTGCAAATGCGGGTCAAGGAATTGGTCCCTTTTCGCTGATGGGAACTGGCAATTGGAATGGCTATCCGGCAGGCGATCAACCTTCAGGTCTTGATCCATTTTCCCTGATGTTTCTGAACTGGGTTACACCCATTGCGATTTCTGAGAGTGAGACGGGTGTTCCACTTGCGCCACTGGAAACATCACCTGTCGTGTATCGCTTGAATCCCTTGAATTACAGCAATGAATACTTCCTCCTATCTAATGAGGAAGCGCTCGGTGTCGACGTGGCCATCCCAGATTCAGGTGTCTTTATCTGGCGGATTGACGCGTTTGGGGTGCAGCCAAGCAGTTACGACTGGACAAATGACGTACTTGATGATCCGAGCCAGAATCGTTCTCATCATTATGATGTGGCCATTATGAGTGCAAGCAATACGAATGATCTAAAACAGCCAGAAGGAGACGTTACTAATTACCAAGACGCCTACCCTAGTCAACAGAACAATCAATTTACAGCTAGCAGTAAACCGGCAAACAAACTGTGGAATGGGCAGTTTTTGGGGATGAACATCACGCACATTTCGGTGAATCCGGCAACGAAATGGGCCACTTTTGACGTACAGGATGTGCAAAGTGGTAGTTCGCTGGTGATCCCTAGGCCGAAAACAGGGTTGACCGTTAGTCAGGGATCATCTGTTCCGTTGATCGCTGACTATACGCATGACGGCGTGACCACCGATGTGACAATGAAAGCCATGTGGACGAGCACAGCAAATGTGAAATGGCAGGGTAGACATGTCACATTTTTAACGCCGGGACAAGTGAACCTGAGTGTCACTTATCAGGGACTATCCGCGCTGGCGTATTTTACAGTAATCAACTAGTTATTATGGAAATGGAGGTAATGGCCTTGAATGAGTCGCGTATTCATCGATTGTTGGTTGAACTTCAACAGGGTGGTTTTGCACATGCTATCTTTGCGCCAGGGGCAAGTTTTTATTACCTGTCCGGCATTAGAACACATCTCAGTGAGCGGTTGACGCTATTGGGACTAAATAGTAAGGAAGAGGTGGTGCTGCTGCTTCCTAAGTTAGAGGCAGAAGGGATCGCTGATGCCGAAAAATACCACGACATACTCACTTATAGCGATCAAGAAGGGCCTAGTCGGGCGCTGGCGCAATTTATCGCGAGTCTTGGCATACAACCAACGCACAAGGTGGCGGTGGAGCCGTTGAATTTGCGCTGGTTTGAAGTGCAAATGTTAAATAATATAGGCGCGGGCGTGCTTACGTCGGCTGAAGAATTTGTGATGCGATTGCGCCTGATTAAAGATGACGCGGAATTGGCGGCACTAAAAAAAGCGGCACGGATAGTGGACGAAGCGTTGCGACAATCGCTTGCCTTTTTTCAAGTAGGGATGACGGAAATGGAAATGGCGGCAGAATTAGAGCATCGGATGCGCATGTTAGGCTCAGAAGGAGTCCCTTTTGACACGATCGTCGGCGCGGGGGCAAGGGGTGCACTTCCACACAGCAGACCCAGTGACTATAAGGTGCGCAATCAAGATTTAGTCGTTTTTGACTATGGTGCGATGGTGGCTGGTTATGCGGCTGATACGACTAGGACGTTAGCGTTTGGCGACGTGAGCGAACAGGCGAACCATGTGTATGAAGTGGTGAAATTAGCGCAAGCCACCGCATTAGATGCAATTCGACCGGGGGTGACGGCAGAACAGGTGGACGCGGCTGCTCGCAATGTCATTGAAGACGCTGGATATGGCGCTTATTTTACCCATCGCACGGGGCATGGCTTGGGCTTAGATGTGCATGAATTTCCAAGTATTGTTGGCGGGAATAAATTGAAGTTGGTACCTGGCATGGTGTTCACGGTAGAACCTGGAATTTATGTACCTGATCAGCTTGGTGTCAGAATTGAAGATGATGTGGTAGTGACGGCAGATGGCGCTGAGATACTTACCAAATTTACAAAAGAGTTAACGAGTATATAAAGAGAGAATTTAGAGGGAGTGGAAACAATGGCATTTAAGAAGGTACTTGTGGCGAATCGCGGGGAAATTGCGATTCGCATTTGCAGAGCCTGCACAGAATTAGGGATTCGTACGGTGGCGATTTACGCGAAAGAGGATGGCTTATCGCTGCATCGGTACAAAGCGGACGAAGCGTATTTGATTGGAGAAGACAAGGGGCCTGTCGAGGCGTACCTCGATATCTCAGGAATTGTTGATTTGGCGTTACGCCATGATTGTGATGCCATTCATCCGGGATATGGGTTTCTCTCTGAGAATCCTGAATTTGCAAAGGCGTGTAATGAGGCAGGAATTGCCTTTATCGGGCCGAGTCCTGAGCATCTTGCACTCTTTGGTGACAAGGTAACGGCTAGGCGCACGGCACTGGCGGCAGGGGTGCCGGTGGTTCCGGGAAGTGATGGTGAGGTCGATGTCGAGGCAGCCCGGGCATTTGCGCAAGCGCACGGCTATCCGCTGATGCTAAAGGCAATCAGTGGCGGCGGCGGGCGAGGGATGCGCGTGGTGCGCGATGAGCAGGATTTGGAAGATGCATTTGCGCGCGCTAGTTCGGAGGCGCAAGCGTCATTTGGCGCTTCGAGTGTGTATGTGGAGAAGCTCGTCGAAAACCCGAAGCACATTGAAGTGCAAATTCTGGGTGACAAGCACGGCAACATTGTGCACCTGTTTGAGCGTGACTGTTCCGTACAGCGACGTCACCAAAAAGTGGTGGAAATGGCACCGTCCATGCTTTCGCGCAGCCTCAGTGACCAGATTTGTGACACTGCGTTGCAACTAATGAAAAGTGTCGGTTATTACAATGCGGGCACGGTGGAATTTTTGCTAGACGAGGATGACAAGTATTACTTTATTGAGGTCAATCCGCGTGTGCAAGTAGAGCACACGGTAACGGAAATGATCACAGGTATCGATATTGTGCAGTCGCAAATCCAAATCGCTAGTAACAAGCGACTATCTGATCCGGAAATTGGGATTGCATCGCAAGCGAGTATCACTCATCGCGGATTTGCTATTCAGGCGAGAGTGACGACAGAAGATCCGCAGAATAATTTTCTGCCTGATACGGGGCGCATTGTAGCCTATCGTTCAGCCAGCGGGTTTGGTGTGCGCCTCGATGGGGGCAATGGATTTCATGGCTCGCGTATTCTGCCGTATTATGATTCCTTGCTTGTCAAAGTGTCCGCTTGGGCACTTACGTTTGAGCAGGCGGGGGCGAAACTGCGCAGAGCGCTGGAAGAATTCCGCATTCGCGGCGTAAAAACGAATATTCAATTTTTGGATAATGTGATTCACCATAAGGAGTTTTTAGCGGGTAAATGTACGGTTCATTTTGTGGAGGATCACCCGGAATTATTTGTTTTTCGGCATCGCCAAAATCGCGGCGGCAAGTTGTTGAAGTATATTGGCGAAGTGACGGTGAACGGCAGTGATGGCGTGAAGTCAGGCACGAAAAAGCCACTTTTGGCATTTCCGAAATTGCCGCAATATCCATGGCAGGACAAGCCGCAACCAGGTACCCGGACTGTTTTTCAAGAACAAGGGATGACTGGTCTATTGGAACACATGAAGAAAACTGACAAGCTGTGGTTGACGGATACGACGATGCGTGACGCGCATCAGTCACTTCTTGCTACGCGGATGCGCACGTATGATTTATTGAAAATTGCTGAAGTATACGCGCATGAGACGCCACAGTTCTTTTCGCTGGAAATGTGGGGGGGAGCGACATTTGACACGTCCATGCGGTTTTTGCGCGAAGATCCATGGGAACGATTGTCTAAGTTGCGCGAAAAAATCCCTAATATTCTTTTTCAGATGCTACTGCGGGGAGCGAACGCGGTGGGTTACCGCAATTATCCAGACAATGTGGTGACTCGCTTTATTGATGATGCCGCATTGGCTGGGATAGATGTATTTCGAATTTTTGACAGTTTGAACTGGTTGCCGAATATGCAATTGTCGATTGAGCGCGTACGAGCGAATGGAAAAATTGCGGAAGCGGCAATTTGTTATACGGGAGATATCCTTGATCCGACAAGAACTAAATTTACACTTCAGTATTATGTGGATTTAGCGAAAGAGCTTGAACGAGCGGGCGCAGAAATGCTCGCGATCAAGGATATGGCGGGATTGTTGAAGCCGTTTGCGGCTTTTACGCTTGTAAAGGCACTAAAGGAGCATGTAGGGCTCCCGATCCATTTGCACACTCATGATACCGCGGCGACTGGCGTGGCCTCTATTATCAAGGCAGCGGAGGCGGGACTAGATATTGCGGATGTGGCGGTGAGTTCACTATCTGGATTGACTTCGCAACCGAGCCTATCGGCCATCGTGGCAGCTTTTGCAGGCGGTCAAAAAGATACGGGGATTGATCTTGGGAAATTAGGGATGTTCAACGAATACGTTGAATCGGTGCGCACGATTTACGCTCCATTTGCCAGTGGATTGCAATCAGGTGCAGCGGATATTTATGAGCACGAAATGCCTGGTGGCCAATATACCAACTTGCAAAAGCAAGCAGAATCAATGGGCCTTGGGGAGCGTTTTGACGAAGTAAAAAAAGCCTACCGCGAAGTAAATGACATGCTCGGGGACATCGTTAAGGTGACGCCTTCTTCCAAGATGGTGGGGGATTTCGCTCTCTTTATGGTACAGAATCAGTTGACCGGAGAATTATTGAGGCAACGGGCATATGATTTTGATTATCCGGCTTCTGTAGTGGATTACTTTATGGGCTACATGGGGCAACCGCCTGGTGGATTCCCAGAGTGGCTACAAGAGGCGGTGCTAAAAGGCCGGGAGCCTTTGACAGGACGACCTGGATTAAAGATGGAAGCCGTAGATTTTGACGATTTGACCCATGAGTTAAATGGCAAAACCAAGCACATTGTGACATCTCGCGATGTGGTGTCTTACGCATTGTATCCACAGGTGTACCTAGATTTTATCAAAGGGAAAGATGAATTTGGCAATTTGTCTGTGCTGGATTCCTCGACTTTTTTCTATGGACTCAGGCCGGGCGAAGAAGTATTTGTAGAAATTGATGCGGGGAAAACACTGATCATTAAAATGATTTCGATCTCCCAATCTAGGCCAGATGGGACGCGGGTGGTGTTTTTTGAACTGAATGGCCAACCGCGAGAATTGGAAGTGTTAGATAAGGCTGAAACTAGCCACGTGGAGCAAAGGCGCAAGGCGAATCCTGATGATGAACGGGAGATTGGCGCGTCCATGTCAGGTCGTGTAGTGAGTGTGATGGTAGATGAAGGGGATAAAGTATCGCAGGGTCAATTTTTGTTAGTGACTGAGGCGATGAAGATGGAAGTGCAAATTCAGGCACCAAAACTCGGTAAAGTGAAGCAAATAGTCGTGCGTGTAGGAGATTTTGTACAGGTGGGCGATTTATTACTCACTTTAGAGTGAGTACGGTGACGGCCTGTCTGCCCATTTGCACCCAACTTTTTTCAAACGAATTTAGTGGTACCGATTCCGCTTGCTCTCCGGTGAGTGGATTATTCACAAATACGTGGTTTTTATCAAATCCGACCAAAAGCACTGCGTGTTCGTACAAAGTCGCATGGACCATACCCTCAGGGCTCTGCCAATTGATCCAGTCATGTACAGGAGCGAAGGTTAAGGTGGTCCATACCACAATTGGGCGGCCTGTTGCGACCACAGACAATACTTTTGCAAACGAGCTGCCTGTCAAATCAAGTGCTTGCCCAGGATCCATTTTATTTAATAATGCTGCAATCGGATGATGATATACCCCATAGCCAAGCGACGTGCCGGTCACGCTGCCAACAAAACCAACGTTAGGATTGCCCCAGCGGAGGATTTGTCCATTGGCTCCAAGTTGCAGGGGAGTTGGGTCTTTGTGGATCAATGCGGCCAGTTTTGTATTGGTCGTGGCGATGTGCAAAGCATTCAATAGCATGGTGAGACTGGTTACCTCGCAACCATTGTGTAGATCTGGCATTTGACTCAATGCAGGCGTGCGCAAAACCACGCGATGTGACGGAGTGATCAAGTGGCTGACAAATGTGACTGATTGAGTATTCAATTTGATGGTAATCTGATCAGCTTGTTGGTAGGGCAGCGTATGTGCGTCGGTGTTGACACTAAAATTAGCGGTGACTAGCAAAATCACTATACTTAGGAAAAATGTTAACAATTGAACTCGTCCCATATGCAATAGCCAATTTTTAAACATAGTCAAGGGGAATGAAAGTATTCCCGTGTCCCCCCCTTCATGTATTCAAGTTCAGCACTTATTATATCTTAAGGTTGTATTTTTGATTTTGCCAATTGTATGGCTTGAAACGCTACTTTTGCTTTGAGGTATCTGGTTCTCGAAATAAAATAAAAAGAAGACACAACAAAAGCCAGAATCAAACCATATGTGATCAAAGTGGCACCAAGGGAATGATTCAAAAAAATAACGGGAATGCCAATGATAATGCTGAGTAAGGAAATAGCCATGATGATGCTAAGTGTGAGATAAGAGAATCTGGCTCGACGGTATTTTTTTTCTTTGTCTGACATCGTACGCTCCTTATTTTTCGCAATCTGCACTAAAGTGAGTGTACCATGCGGGTGCTTTATATTAAAATGTATATGGAATCCATAAAGGAGGTCAGGCATGAAGAACACGGGGAAGCCTGTGCAAAATAAAAAGGCATCAAAAAATGGCGCACAGGCACAACACACAGCGAAGAGAAAAGTTCCTCGCTGGGTCAAAGCCATCTGGGTGGTCGTGTTTAGTGCAATTATATTCGTTGTGCTCGTTTTTGGGTTCATTTGGATCTTTGATCTGCCGAAATTTAATCTTTCCAAGTTGGAGCAAACCAGTTCGCCAACAGAAGTGTATGATCGTTATGGAAATTTAATTTTCAAGATTCAGCCGGCAGGTATCGATCCGGTACCCCTTTCTGAAATTCCGCTTGGTGTGCAAAAGGCGCTCATTGCCACTGAGGACGCAAACTTTTATCACAATTACGGATTTAGCATCAAAGGATATTTGCGTGCGGCATTTTATGATATCTTGCACAAACAGGCTGCGCAAGGGGCGAGCACGATTACACAGCAATTGGCGGATGTCGTGTTCTTGAGCCACTCGAAAACCATTCAGCGAAAAATTGAGCAGTTGTTCTTGTCGATTCAGATTTCTCGCCAATATAGCAAGAATGAAATTTTGGATATGTATTTTAATCACGTGTATTTTGGTAATGGTGCGACAGGAATTGCGCAGGCGGCCTATGCGTATTTTGGGTTGCGCCCTTCTCAGATGTACAAGATGACGTTAGCGCAGTCTGCACTGCTTGCAGGGTTGCCTCAAGCACCTTCGTTGTATGATCCCTTGGTTAATCCGTCGTTGGCAGAGGCACGACGTAATATGGTGCTGGAGCGCATGTATGAGCAGCACTATATTTCCCACCAAGTGATGGTCACTACGCAGCACCTTCCCTTAGGACTGCATGCGGCTACCCAAAATTGGACAGGTATTCCTACCGAATATGCTTACTATCGGGACTACCTGTATCAAGAATTGGAAAATTTACATCTTAGTACGCAGTTGCTTACGCAAGGCGGCATGAAAATTTACACAGAACTAAACACGAACTTACAATACTCCGCCTTTAATGCGATTAATAATCCGAAAAATTATCCGGCACCGATGCAAGGAGCGACAGAACAGGTGCAAGGGGCTGCGGTGTTTATCGATCCACATACAGGCGGTATTATGGCGCTGGTGGGGGGGAGACAGGATCAATATACGTTTCGGGGGTTTGATTACGCAACGGATACGCAGCGTTCACCAGGATCGGCGATGAAGCCACTGACCGTGTACGGACCGGCGATTCAAACTGGGCAATGGAATGCTAATTCCTCATTATTGGATGGGAAAAACAATCAATTGAGTTTTGGCTCGTATACAGTTCACGATTGGGAACAGCATCCTACTGCAAACGGGTATTTGACTTTGCGCTGGGCATTGTCTCAGTCTTGGAATGCACCAGCCGTCTGGCTGCTTAATCAAATTGGGATCCAGACTGGCATTGATTTTGCGGAAAAAGCAGGCATTAATTTGTCAAATCCCGCGAATCAAAACCTTACGATTGCCCTTGGCAACGTTACTCCGGGAATTTCGCCGCTGATTTTGGCGGACGCTTATGCCTCTTTTGACAATAATGGAATTCGCATGCCTGCGCATGCCATCGATCGCATTGTCAGTTCTAGCGGGGAATTGATTTATCAATACGTTCCTCAACCGGTTACTGTCATGTCGACTTCTACCGCTAGACAAATGATTGGGCTTTTGCGTAACAATGTGGTGAACGGCATTGTGGCTGGCGCTGCGGCACCTGGATTTGAAGTGGCAGGCAAGACAGGTTCAGTTGGTTATACCAGTTATACGGACAGCGACTTGTGGGTGGCTGCGTTTACTCCCAATGCCGTGGGTGCGATTTGGGAAGGTTATCCTGTTACGAACATGCAAAACATGCTGCCGGAGGGGACGAGTTATTTTCCCCCAGAAATGTTTTCTCAGATCATTCGCAATGGACTGACGCCTAACGGGGCAACGTTCAATGTACCTGTAGCGGCGGGGCCAGCATTTCCAGAGGCGCCAATCCCGGCTTCTCATCCGCCTGCAAGCACTCCACCGGCGAGTGGTGGAGCTAATCCTGGTGCGACAACGGGTACCACGGGAACGCCGGGTACAACGAGTACGCCGGGAACAACGGGTACGCCGGGTACCACGGGAACAACGGGTACAACGGGAACAACGGGTACAACGGGAACGCCGGGTACAACGGGTACGCCGGGTACAACGGGTACAACGGGTACGACGGGTACGACGGGTACGCCGGGTACAACGGGTACGACGGGAACGCCGGGTACAACGGGAACGACGGGAACCACGGGTATCACAGGTACGACAGGCACGACGGGTACAACGGGTACAACGGGTATCACAGGCACGACGGGTACAACGGGAACCAGCGGTGGTAGCGCAGTGCCATCACATCCGTAGTTGCGAACCAACAAAAGAGCAGTCCACGCATGGTTGCGAGAGGCTGCTCTTTTGTCCTGCTTTGTGCTAAATTATAACGCTAGGGAATGTTGTAAATCTGTACTTGTGATTGTTTTTCCTACATAAAACGACCCAAATTCCCCATATCTTGCACTGACTTCATCAAAGCGCATCTCATAGACCAGCTTTTTAAAAAATAGTGGATCATCAGCAAACAAAGTAAGATCGGA
>JAJZCJ010000001.1 GCA_021846145.1 Bacillota bacterium | reverse complement strand
AAACACCTTCGGAATCAATTCCGGCACTTGTGTGAACACGTACCGATACCACTTGACTTCCTGAGAGCGATTCGTAGCCAACATTTTATAGATGGCGCGCCTTGACATCCCCCTTTGGTCATATAGATGAAGCCGATAGAGTGTCGCTGCATACCCGCCTACAATGGGCTTGGCATGCGCTAGTTGCCAACCATGTTCCGTCAGCCAAGCTGTTAATCCTGGTGGGAGTGCAAAAGTGTTCTGCATGATCTCCACGCTTTCTTGTGGCATGTGCCTACTATACCATTGAGCATCGCAGGCATTTATGCTATAAGTAATTTAACTGCATATCGTGAAGAGGCGCTAGGGGTGCCCAACGGCTGAGAAGCAATCTGCTAACCCTTTGAAACTCGATCTGGATAATACCAGCGGGAGGAAGTGCCATTTGATCCAGTAGCCCTCTTTTCACGCATTGATTCGCGTAGAAATGAGGTTTTTTTATGCGAATCATCCGCCATGCAATAATACACTGCTCAAAGGAGATAAACCAATCGTGAGTGACTCAGTATTTTTCCCCAGTAGTAGAAAAGTATATCTACATGGTTCGCGTGAAGACTTCCGAGTTCCCATGCGAGAAATCATTTTGTCACCGACAATCGGGCGTGTTGGCACAGAGCCCAATGACCCAGTTCGCGTTTATGACACGAGCGGTGCCTATACAGACCCGGAAGTCATGACGGACGTGCGCATTGGATTGCCACCTATTCGACGCGAATGGATTCTTAAACGTGATGATGTTGAGGAATGTGTCGGGCGAAAAAACCTGTTAATGGATGATTCCAATCGCAAAGTGTTGCCGGGATTGAGACGAAATCCATTACAAGCAAAATCAAATAGTAACGTGAGCCAAATGCATTATGCCCGCCAGGGCATCATTACCCCCGAGATGGAATTTGTTGCAATTCGCGAGGGAATGGACGCTGAGTTCGTCCGCGCGGAGGTTGCCGAGGGTCGCGCCATCATTCCGTGTAACATCAATCATCCCGAAAGTGAACCAATGGTGATTGGCCGTAATTTTCATGTAAAAATAAACGCCAACATTGGCAATTCGGCCATCGCTTCATCCATTGAAGAAGAAGTGGACAAAATGAAATGGGCAACACTTTGGGGTGCGGATACGGTCATGGACTTATCCACCGGACAAAATATTCATACCACTCGGGAATGGGTTATTCGCAACTCTCCCGTGCCGGTAGGAACGGTTCCCATCTATCAAGCACTTGAGAAAGTGAATGGTGTCGCAGAATTATTGACTTGGGAAATCTATCGGGATACTTTGATTGAACAAGCGCAACAAGGGGTAGACTACTTTACCATCCATGCGGGTGTTTTGCTGCGTTATGTGCCCCTCACGGCGAAGCGTGTGACAGGCATTGTGTCGCGCGGAGGATCGATCATGGCTGCATGGTGTTTAGCTCATCATCAAGAAAATTTCTTGTACACACACTTTGAAGAGATCTGTGAAATTATGAAGGCATATGATGTTGCTTTTTCTTTGGGAGATGGGTTGCGACCTGGATCAATCGCTGATGCTAACGACGAAGCACAGTTTGCGGAACTTGACACGCTGGGGGAATTGACTAAAGTTGCATGGAAACACGATGTACAAGTGATGATCGAGGGTCCAGGTCACGTTCCTATGCAGAAAATTAAGGAAAATATCGATCGCCAGTTAGAAGTTTGTCATGAAGCTCCTTTTTATACGCTAGGCCCACTCACTACAGATGTTGCGCCTGGATACGACCATATTACATCAGCCATTGGAGCTGCCATGATCGGTTGGTTGGGGACAGCTATGTTGTGTTATGTGACGCCAAAAGAGCACCTAGGACTCCCTAACAAAGATGATGTGAAGGAAGGGGTCATCACCTATAAAATTGCAGCTCATGTGGCAGATTTGGCGAAGGGACATCCTAACGCTCAGCAACGGGATGACGCGTTATCCAAGGCGCGTTTTGAGTTCCGTTGGCGTGATCAATTTAACCTTTCGATGGATCCACACCGTGCGATTGCATTTCATGATGAGACGTTGCCTGCAGAGCCAGCAAAAAACGCCCACTTTTGTTCCATGTGTGGACCGAAGTTCTGTAGTATGCGAATCACCCAAGATATTCGAGACTATGCGATGGACATGAATCTCAACGTAGACAGTGCCATATCTACTGGATTGTCAGAGAAGTCCCAAGAATTTCGCGCATCAGGTGGTAAAGTGTACGTAGAATAGTATTAGGGTTCAGCGATGGTGGCACAAGAAGTCAACACAGAGGGCAAGTAACCCGTTGAGTTGGGTTCGCTTGCTCTCTGTGTTGCATATACGAAACATGCTATGACACAATCAAGCCCTCTGCCGGACTGCTCGGTGTCGCCGTGTGCGTTTTGGCTATGCGTCCTGCAAGATAGGCTAGTCGACCTGACTGCACACCGAGTGCCATCGCCTTAGCCATGGAAACTGGATCTTGAGCCTTGGCAATAGCGGTATTGATGAGAACAGCATCGGCACCTAACTCCATTGCAAGTGCCGCATCAGAGGGAGCGCCAATGCCTGCGTCGATGACGACGGGTACCCGACCGGCCACGGCATCGATGATGCGTAATAATCGTTCTGGATTTGGTAGTCCCTGCCCTGTGCCAATGGAAGAACCATAGGGCATCACCGTCGCGCAACCTACCTCTACCAAACGCTGTGCAACAATATGATCATCGGTCGTATAAGGCAGTACTACGAATCCTTCTTCGACTAATTGTTTCGCCGCCTCGACAGTTGCGATGGGATCAGGCAGTAATGTTCCATCCGCAGGAATTACCTCTAATTTAACCCAATTCGACAAACCAGCTGCGCGAGCGAGACGGGCAGTTCTTACAGCTTGTTCAGCCGTATGACACCCTGCAGTGTTGGGCAATAGAAAGTAGCGATCAAGGTCGATGTATTGCAGCAGAGATTCTTCCCTGACCTCCAGATTGACACGCCTAACCGCTACGGTAATCACTTGTGCACCAGATGCATCAAGGGCTAATTTCATCTGGTTAAATGTCTCGTATTTCCCAGTTCCGATCATTAATCGTGATGTAAAAGTTCGGTCAGAAATTGTGAACGTTGTATCGTCTGTAACCGCTTGTGTCATCACTATCTGTACCCCTCTCAAACAATTTCGCGCTTCTGCTATAAGACGATCATCGATCCATCATCCGCCACCCACAAATCGCACTATTTCGATTACATCCCCTTCTTGCGCACGGTGAAACGAGAAGTGATCTGGGGAGATAATGTGGCCGTTACATTCGATGACCACACGTTCTTCCATGAGATTTAACTGCATCAGCAACTGGTGCAGCGTAACATGTTCCCCAATTTCCTGTACAGACCCATTGATTGTGATGCGCATGTGTGGATGCCCCCCTAGCTTAGGAATTACACAGGTATTTTCAGATGATCAGGTGCAAAAGCGTACCAATATTCTGGCCCTCTTCTCGTTTCAATGTGTGCTAGAGCCATCTTTGCAGTGATAGGTGCAAGCAAGATGCCATTACGGAAGTGCCCCGCCGCGACCCAAGTGTTGTGGGCATTAGGCAGAGCTCCAAGGACGGGTAGACAATCGGTTGTTCCGGGTCGCAAACCTGCCCATACACGTTCCAAGGGTGAATCAGCAAGATCGGGGGCGATTCGTTGCAAAGCGGCCAAGAGAATGGCTGTTGCGCTAGCTGTAACTTGCTTATTGAAGCCGGAGTGATGATCTTCGGTGGCACCCACTACAATCGTGCCATCTTTTTTGGGTACTAGATATGCATGATCTGAAAATACGGTGTGTTCAAGACGTAGTCCGTTCGATGGACGAATCAGACACATTTGCCCTTTTACTGGGTATACATGAAATGCAAAATTAACTTGTGAGAGCAATCGCTCAGCCCAAGCGCCGGCAGCGATCACGACGTGTTCGCCTCGATAGGAGCCGCTGTTGGTGGTGACCTCGGTATAATCTATATGGTTTTTAATGTAATACACTTGTGCACCCTGCTGTACAGTTGTCACTTGTAACACGGCGACGCTCAGTGCCTGGGTCAAAGCAGGGGCCAAAATATTACTGTCACTTGGCAAGAGGAGTGCACCCATGGTTTTGTTCAGTGCCTTTTCCCTGGTGGCTACCTCTTCTGGTTGCCACCAGTGAGTTTCACAACCTGCCTCCTGTTGCCATTTAGCACGATGGTGTAGCGTGCTGATTTCATCTTCTGTTTGTGCCAAGTGGAGAATCCCATTATGCGTAAGTTGTATATCCATACCAGTTTGATCGTATAATTCTTGAGAAAATGTGTCATACAGGCCACGACTCTCTACGCACAGTCTAAAAAAATCACCATCATTAGCCACTTCCAATTGAGCCCCCAACATGCCGGCGGCAGCTTGACTTGCTTCCTGTCCCAGCGTTCCCTGCTCTAGTAACAACACGCTACGACCAGTCTTTCCGATTTCCCAGGCGGTGCTCATGCCGATCACACCACCACCAATTACGATCACATCAAATGTTTCGCTCATCCATCTATTCTCCTTCTCCGTATAAAGGGCATCTTCGGTGTCACCGTGGATCGATTGATCTGTTCTTTTAATATTGCCGTTGCAGCTTGCGGGAAGTCTTGGTCGAGAATCGCTCCAATAATGGCAACACCGCTACAACCAGTGGAAAGAACTGACGAAATGTTCGTTTGATCGATACCGCCAATGGCAATGACAGGAATGGACAGTGCCGATACAATACGATCCAGTTCTTGCACACCTCGCGGCGGTAACCCACGGTGGGTTGCACTGGCATAGACATGACCGAAAGTGACATAGTCGACGCCAGCGTCGTATGCCGCAAGTGCCTCTTCAAGCGAATGGACTGAACAACCAATGAATCCGTCCCACTGCGCTCTTTGCGATAGTTTGATCGCACTGGCGACTGGTAGTGATTTTTGCGCCAAATGTACACCCTGTGCTTGCGTGGCGATAGCAATATCCATTCGGTCATTAACAAATAAATTAGGAACTACCCCAGCATCCCTGCAACTGGATTTGAATTCCTCGCAAAACTGGTATGTTTCCTGTGCTGGTGATTTTTTCTCGCGAATCTGAATGACATCTGCTCCACCCAGAACGCTTTGCACCATGGCTTCAAGAAGCGGTAGACGGTGGCGCTGTTTATCGCTGATGACATGTAATACGGCTTGCGTGCACTTCACTCTCCTTGTCAACAAAAACGCCACACCCAAATAGCGGGTGCGGCGGATTTCTAATGTTAATCCAACAAACGCGACCAATACTTTATCAATGCTCTTTCCTAAAATATCACCTTGCGATATGATGCGTCAATATAGTGACGCCAATTCTATGTGGCAAGGGGGAGAAAGAACATGAATACAACCATGACTACCGATCGATATTCTAGGCAGATTTTGTTCCGGCCAATTGGACAAGAGGGTCAGGAGAAACTACGTCATGCACGGGTAGCATTGGTCGGATTAGGAGCACTTGGTACAGTGATAGCCACGCAATTAGCGCGTGCTGGTGTCGGTTTCTTGCGTTTGATTGATCGTGATCTGATCGAAGAATCCAATTTGCAGAGGCAGTCACTGTACGATGAAAAGGATGCATTGGATGCACTTCCTAAAGCTATCGCCGCGGCTGACAAGTTGAAACAGGCCAATAGTCAAATTGTGATCGAACCAATTGTGACGGATCTCACTTGGCGCAATGCGGAAACGCTGTTAAGCGATGTCGATCTAATCATGGATGGCACGGATAATTTTCAAGTGCGTTATCTGATGAATGATGTCGCGGCGAAACATTCCATTGCTTGGTCCTATGGTGGGGCAGTGAGTTCCCATGGTTCAACTGCATTATTTCGACCAAAAGACGGACCGTGTCTCGTGTGCCTATTTGGAGAGCAGCCAGGTTCCGGACACGATACGTGCGATACGGTAGGTGTTATCGCGCCCGCTGTTTTTATCATCGCATCGTTGCAAGTAGCAGAAGCGCTGAAATACCTGACTGGGAATATCAATGCCTTGTCTAACGCGCTTACTTATGTTGATGTGTGGCAAAATGAGTTTCGTTCCGTGCAATTTGGGGCTAAACAAGATGATTGTCGGTGCTGTGGTAAAAAGAAATTTACGTCTCTGTTAATCAACAACGATGCCTTAACCCTCTCAATGTGTGGACGACGGACTATTCAAATACGTCCAACTTCTCCAGTAAATTTTATGTTAATAGAGGTAGCTGATAAATTGGCAAAACTAGGAATCATTCATGTGAACGAACACTTACTTCGACTTGACCTCGGAGACGTGCAGATTACGCTGTTTGCCGATGGAAGGGCTTTGATTCACGGTGTGGATACAGGGGCAGATGCGCGGTCCTTGTATGCGAAGTACATCGGCATGTAGAACAGAATGTGGCTCATTAGATTCTCCCTCATAATCAGTCATTGAGCATCGCCGCCATTTGTGCTATAAATAAATTAACTGCATATCGTGAAGAGGCGCTAGGGGTGCCCAACGGCTGAGAAGCAATCTGCTAACCCTTTGAAACTCGATCTGGATAATACCAGCGGGAGGAAGTGCCATTTGATCCAGTAGCCCTCTTTTCACGCATTGATTCGCGTAGAAATGAGGTTTTTTTATGCGAATCATCCGCCATTTAATGGATATTGCAGATAAAAGGAGGACGAGGATCTTGAAATGGAAGCTTCGCGATGTCGTGGTCATGGTAATTTTGGCAGTCATATGTGGTGGCATTTATCGGCTGTGGGATGTGCTGTATCCAATTGTTAACACGTCGTGGGTACCTGCACAAGGACTATTAAATGGATTTTGGTTTATTGCTTCTGGACTTGTTCCGTACATCATCAGAAGACCAGGCGCTGCCCTAATCTCCGAAATGGTGGCCGCTATGATTGAACAGGCGCTAGGCAGCCAATTCGGTTTACAAAATTTAGTTTGGGGACTTACACAAGGCATCGGCGCAGAAGTCGCTTTTGCGCTTTTTGCATGGCGCAACTATTCGCTCCCCGTTATGCTTTTATCTGGTGGGCTGGCTGGTATGGGCGCTAGTCTCACTTGGTATGTTCAAGGAGGAAGTGCTTATACGCACACCATTATTCTCCTTTACTTCGTGTTTTCCTTTATCAGTGGTGCCGTCGTTGGTGGATTGATCCCCAAACTCATCGGTGACGCGCTCAACCGTGCAGGCATTGTTCGCAATTTCGAACTAGGTCGTGCAAACAAGGTGCAACGATAATGACTGAGCAAAAGGTGCAGCGATCACCTGCGCCACTATTGAACTTTGAGGACGTCTCCATTATCTATGAGGAGAGCGAACACCCCACCATTCAACACATCAACTTTTCGCTCGATGAAGGAGAGGCCGTGCTGTTCTTGGGCCCTAGCGGTTGCGGTAAAAGCACGCTTGCCATGCTGTGCGCCCACCTGATCCCCCACTCTGTGGAGGCAACGGTGGACGGTAAGGCGTGGTATAGCCCACAGATCGAACAACCTGGGCAAGTGGGGTATGTGTTCCAAGATCCGGATTCACAATTTTGCATGCTGACGGTGGCCGATGAGATAGCTTTTGGTCTGGAAAATCAGGCGTTTCCGGCAACGGCAATAGATGACCGCAGTAGGCACGCACTAAATGCGGCGGGACTCCCCGTGCCATTGGCTGCGAATCACGCTGAATTTTCAGGTGGGATGAAACAAAAACTAGCGATCGCGTCTGCACTGGCGCTACAACCCAACTTGCTGGTGCTAGACGAACCCACCGCCAACCTTGACCCCTTTTCCACTAGACAAGTATTTGAACAAATTACACGTTTGCACGAAGCGGGCCAAGCAATGATCGTGATTGAACACAAATTTGATCCCCTGCTCCCAGTGATGGATCGCGTGATTTTATTTGATCGTACAGGTCGAATTTATCGCGCAGGTCCCACGTTGCAAGTAATATGCGACGAGTGGGCATGGTTGGTGGATACAGGAGTGGTGGCAAGCTGGAAGACCCCGCCTGTTGGTTGCCAGCAAATGATCTCAGGAGACAGCGAAGAAATTGCTACTCCTCCTGGCCGTATGTTGCAAGCGAGTGATCACAATGCGTTTTTGTTGCAGCAAGTATCGCTTTCCTATGGTAAACAGCGCGTCTTGCATGATTTGTCATTACGCATTCCAAAAGGCGATTTTGTCGCCGTAGTGGGACCAAATGGTGCAGGAAAATCTAGTTTCTTGCAGTTGCTTGCAGGTCTGAAACGTCCTGCCTCTGGATCGCTCACTTTACTTGATCGTCCGATCGGCAAATGGAAGGTACGCGAACGCTTCTCTGCCATCGCCTATTCGTTTCAAAACCCAGAGTTTCAGTTCATTTACGAACGCGTGGGTGACGAACTTGCCAATCGCATTGTGGGAGCAGACGTCCCTGCCCAAATTCATGAGTTGCTCGCGCAATTTGGACTCGACGACTTGGATCAACATTCACCATTTTCGCTTAGTCAAGGGCAAAAAAGACGCCTCTCCGTCGCGTCGATGATGAGAAAAACACATGAAATCTATCTGTTTGATGAACCCACATTTGGTCAAGATGCAAAAACACAAGCTGCCATCATGGAGCGGATGAAGGCACTTAACGAGGCAGGTAAAACCATCATCATAACGACGCACGATATGGATCTTGTGCGTCGTTATGCCCACCATGTTATCGTCATCGCAAGCGGCGCGGTGATTTTCCAAGGTGCTTCGGAAGATTTATTTTCACAAAAAGACATTCTGCGCGTCGCGCATTTGCTTGACGATACGATGGCAGAACTGCCGCAAATACAGGATTCCTCGCAGCACCTTGAAGGGCCAAAGAATGTCCGCAAGTCGCTCGTTGCGCGACTACATCCAGGCTGGTTGTTTCTTGCGATGTTTATGGCTTCACTGATCTCACTTTTTGCGCATACGTTGCCTGAGGCGATCGCAGAAATGGCGCTACCACTCGTTGTCATGATGGGACTTGGCTGGATGAGTCCTTGGAAAATCGCGAAACTACTTTCGCCATTTCTTGTATTTTATGTGCTATATCTGTGGTCCTACGTGGCCAATGCGGCAGTGCCCACAGGGACGACCACGTTGAATTTTCTCTGGTACCACTTGAGTTATTACGGGCTCGATCAAGGGTTAATCCTCTCGATTCGCATGCTGGGATCTGTACTCTTTGGCATTCTTTTTGTCACGCAAATTGATTTTACGGATTTCATGGTGGCGTTGACCAAAGATTTTCATGTACCGCCCAAATTTGCATATGGCACGATGGCAGGATTGCGGGTGGTTCCACTTTTTGCATCGGAGTGGACCAAGCTCAGGCAAGCTCGTCAAATACGTGGAAAAGAGGGAGGTAGCGCGTGGTTGAATCCTGTCACTTATGCACTCCCTCTCCTTAGCCAAGGAATCCGCATGAGTGAACGCGTGGCCATTGCGATGGAGGCCAGAGGATTTCATGGCAAAGTGTCCACGTCGGCTACTCATCGCACCTTTTATCGGCTAGTAAAAGTCCACATATGGGATCTGATCGTGAGTGCTACGATCGTCATACTTGCTGTGCTTGGCGTCATCATTTGAAGTTGAGGCGTGAAGTCAGGACGTTGAAATCGACAATTTAAGTATGTATACTAGTGTCTTAACGACTTTACCACAATTGTCATGGGAGCGGATGGGGTACTGGTGTCCTTCCCGGTCTTCAAAACCGAGTGTCCGGCACGGGTTGTCGGAGGTGAGTTCGATTCTCACACGCTCCCGCCATTCTCTATCAAGATTTTCTCTGCTGTTTAGTCCGTTTTAGTTGGTTCCAGCACGTCCAAATACTAGGTAAATGTAATATGAGCTTCACACCCTGGACCTGCTCAAGCCCAACGTTCTTGTGTAATACTGTAGAGATTATGCTCCTCCCATACACCATTGATGTTTAAGTAGTATTCAGAGTAGCCATCATACCGAAATCCCACTTTTTCAAGAACTCTAACTGATCCTTGTTTCTCATCCAAGAAATAACCCATCGTACAGCTTTGCCACGCTCCACGAACGACATTGCTTAAATTGACTCGTCCAATAAGTTGATCATTAAGGTTGAGGAAAATGCCAAATCCGTATCCAGAATCATTTCCCCAGTTCTGCTTTACCTTTTCCAGAATTTCTTTTTGTCCACCTAACGTGTAATGTGAATCGGGAGTAACGGGTTCAAAAGATTGGACAAATTCGCGATTTCGCATTCGTAAATCCAATAAGGAATGAAGATCGTTTATTTCCAATCCACGAATATAAATACGTTCCGAATTCAGTCTCAACGTATCACCTCAATAAGGATCAACTTACATAATGCTGCCTATTTAGTTTATTAAGAGTAAGTTCCTGTCCGTTTTTTTCAAATTCGCAACAACACGTAGGTACGATTCACGGAACATCTCAATGATGATTTCATCGGGCACAACCCCGTTTAATATGATGGTATTCCAGTGAAGTTTATTCATATGATAGCCAGGAAGCACAACTCTAGGGTAGGTTTCGCGTTGCATCCACGCTTCGTCAGGAGATGTCTTTAAGTTTACACTTTCCTCTCCTTGATGTTTGCCCAACAATGCAAACATTTTATCCCGAACAAAAAGCACTGGTAAGCCAGGATCAAAGGGATAGCGAAGACTCGTTCCGTTGTAGCTCAAACCAAGTTCAATTAATTGCTGATGATTCATTCAAATATCCTTCTCCCACCATTAGGAAGCTACGGGTTCAACACTACCACGATCTGTAGCTTTTCTGCCCCGTTTAAGAAATGAACTCTTTGATTGCGATTCCAAATGCTTCGTGAAGTGCTATATCCAAATTATTCACAAAACGTTGTACGGCCATTGTTAACAAGTCTGTTGGCGATACACCACAGTCATTCACCATTATGGTCGGGTGCGCCTCTGCGAATAACTCCAACACGACGTACATACGACTTATTCTCATTTGATTGGAGAAAAAATAGTTGCGTACATAATCCTTGACTCTTGTTTGACTAACATTGGCAATGCAATGGGAATAAACTTGTCCACCCAATCGGGATCATTGTATAGGGCATTTCTCCGTTCCGCCCTGATGTTTAGGTCTTTATACTCCCATATATGCACAACCTGATTCAATTCACCAATATCTGTGTACCAGTAACCGATTAGCTTTGAATATTTTGAAATGATTGGTAACCCTACCGCCTCAAAGTGCTTTATATAGTCACTTAGTTTTCCACATTTCACTGTATATGTTCTCATTTCGTACACCATCAAAATTCCTCCTTTTCATCTATGTGACGTGGTAAATTTATCATTTTGTCGCATGTTCCTGCCTCATAGTTCCGTAATCATCAATCCTGATGTAGTAAAAATAAGGTATATTAGGATGATTTTTTAAACAAACCTTCTCTCGCCCTCTTAAGCAATACTTCGCGAAAAGCTTGATCATGTTCAATTACAAACCATTCATCAAACACTTGTCCAGAGTTCACAAGGTAATTCTTTGTGAACTGCAATGTTGTAACGGGTGCTTCTAAAATCGCGCCCATAATCTCTGTTGCTCGATGTGATAAAGTATTAGGGGTAGTCAGTTCTGAAACAATTCCAAATCGAAATGCCTCAGTGGCGTCAATTCGGCGTCCTGTCAAGCAAAGGTCACGGGCTATTCCGTCACCGACAATCCGTTTGAGAGGTGAAAAAATAGGCGGTGCTCCAAATTTGACTTCAGGGTGACCAAAGATAGCGGTGTTATCACAAATTCGAAGGTCACAAAAGACAGCCAGATCGAATCCGCCGCCCAGCGCAGCACCGTTAATAGCAGCGAGTGTGGGTTTTGGAAAATGCCATACATTTCTGTGGTAGATGGATGAAGAACGCAAGATTTGTTCGTGTTTTTCAGGGTAAGAAAATTCATTCAGATCAAATCCGGCGCTAAATGTACCTTCAGAACCAGTAAAAATTACACCGGCCACATCATCCATATTTATCCAATTAGTTAAACAACGAGAAATTTCTTCTCGCATTTGGATCGAGATTGCATTACGCTTAGTTGGCCGAAAAAGTGTGATGATACCAATTCTATCTGATGTTACCGTAGTTTGAATTGTCTCATAGTTCATACCTTCGACTCTTCAACCATTTGTTCAATTCCTTTGACAGGCGTCCAACGATCCCGATTCTCTGAACTTAACGCATTCCAATAGGTCGCTGTTTCTTTCGGCATGCGGTTCTCCCTCCCACACTACAATTAAAGTCGATCTATCTTAATTTTCACAATCTTATTTGACTTTCGTACAACATGCAAGGAGCAGTATTCAGCTAATCTTTTTGCTTGAATGGCACCTCAAACAATTTATCAGCACTTATGAGACTAACCACGGTAGCAGCATCGGAATGATACCGCTATACGAGATAAAACTGATACGTTGTGTGACGGGGCGTTGACATCCCGTTCTAAAATGAAATGGCACACCGATTTGTGTGCCATTTCTGATCGTTTAAAGCGGTGGATTTTCTACACCTAAATTAATCCAATCTTCTTTCGGCGGTCCATAAACACCAAAAGGTTTTAATCCTGCTTGGCGAATAAGAATGGTTGCCTGTCCACGATGATGAGCAATGTGCTTAATCAAACCCATTAGAATCGTAGCATTTGATTCTTCTCTTCCAAATGCATTCTGAAGTTGGCTTAGAGACTCATCTGTCCACTGCTTTTCAATAACTTCAGCTGCTTGAGCACTTACCTTTTCAAAAGTTTCAGAAATTTCTTTGATTGAATTTGGAACATTTTCTGCATTTTTAACCTTATCCATCTCTAAACCAAAATGGGCTAAATATTCTGGGATGCTGGTTGTAAAGTGCCATACAATTCTCCCTAAAGTACGACCTCCGGGATAAACTTGCTGGTTTAATGCATCATCTGTCAAGCCATTCAGAACTTTTTGAGTCAGCATTATTTCCCGATTCCATTCTTTAACAAAGTCAGCGATTGTTATGTACATACTTTATCCCTCCATATTCGATTAAATTTACGCTTCGCAATAACAGAACGTTTGTTCCTACTGCGATCATACCAAGAACTAGGGAGAACGTCAAATGCAAGTTTTGCTTCCCAAAGAAGCATCGGTGTCGTTTGCAGCACCTGCTTGAAGCGTTGACCGCCATCACTGGAGCGATAAAGGATGACGTTCCCCTGTGTCATGCCTGTTTTTCGGATTGGCGCATTGCTTGTCACCACCATAAATGGTTAGCGGCTGTGGCGACTGCTTCCTCCACTTGTCCTGATACCAACACCTGTTTCCATGTATTCCCGCCATCTTTTGATTTCAGTAGATTGCCGTTCAACAACGCATATGCCGTAGAACCAATGACCACTCATTCAGCAGGTTCTATAGAGATAGACCATGTCGTCACGAAGTGGGATCTCACCAGTACTACCCTTAGCTCTTGGTTTCTGTTCTGTTCCCATCCGCCCGCAGGGTGTCCAATCCTCTTACCCCTAATTCCTATCCCTGTTGAATCGGCAGTACAATTTCAACGATGGTTCCAACCCCCTCTTCGCTCATGATCATGAATTGGCCGTTGTGCATCTCGATAATCCTTTTGCTCACCATCAATCCTAGACCTGTTCCATTTTCCTTAGTTGTGTAGAAGGGTTCTCCTATCTTAGAAAGCCGTTCTTTAGAAATACCACAACCACGGTCAATCACTCGAATCATGATCTTGTTCTCATTGCACAATCGTTCTTCGACAGAAATCTCTCCGCCATTAGGCATCGCATCAATAGCATTCTTAAGAATATTAATAAAAACCTGCTTAAGTTGATTCTCATCCACTGTTACAAGCGGGATGTTTTCATCATGCTCGAATGTGATCTGAACATTATTCATGATGGCGTTTGTATCAAAAACCTCAAACACATCATGCAATCTGTCCTGAATACTGGTCGGTTTCAGGATTTGAGCTTGCGGTTTTGCAATCATTAAAAACTCTGAGATTATTCTATTAATCCGGTTCACTTCTGACAACATAATCGCGCAATAATTAGCATTGTCATCATTTAGTGCCAGTAGTTGCAAAAATCCTTTAAGCGATGTCAGAGGATTGCGGATTTCATGAGCCACACCTGCCGCCATTTGGCCAACAACGGCAAGCTTTTCTGACCGTAACAATTGTTCCTCCGCTTGCTTTCGCTCGGTAATATCACGTGAAACCACGACCACCTTTTCGACATTGCCATCAGCATCAAGTACGGGCTTCCCATTTGACTCAATAAAGATCCAACCGCCGTCAACATGAAGGTAGCGAAATTCCGCTTGCCACGAAACTTTTGTTTCAAGTATTTTTACAAATTTTTGTTGTACTTTAGGTAGATCTTCAATATGGATAAAATTAAATGTAGATACGCCTTCATATACTGTGGGAGAGAACCCTAAAACAGTTTGATGCGACGGTGACGCATAAAGGATTACTCCGCTAACGTCTAAAACACAGATTAAATCTGACATGTGATCGGCGATTAAACGGTATTTCGATTCGCCTTCAAGTAATTGTTCCTCCGTTTGCTTTCGTTGAGTAAAATCATCCGCAACCACTGAATTCATGACCTCCATCGCGACAGGGTGTCACTACTTCTATTACCAACCGCAACTACAACATATCCCCCAATAGACATACTTTCGGGTTTCCCGCATAACTTTCATGTTTATAACTTTTTTATATATTATTCGCCAACAATTCATTTGCATTATTCCTGATTATCTGGTGTTTACTGCAGATATCCTCTAGCATTTGAACGGTATAATCAATCTGCTCTTTGGTATGGGCATAATTGATTATAAATCTTATCCTGCCTTCATTCATTTTCACTGCTGGAAAAACAATTGGAGTAGAATAAATACCTTTGATATAAAGTTCATTTACAACCATTCTTAATTTACTGTGATCTTCAATAAAAATCGGAATGATCGGACTTTTACTATTTCCAAGATTAAATCCTTTTGATATTAATAAATCTCGCATATAATTATTTTTAGCATGGAGTTCTTTAATTAACAAAGGGTTATTTTCTATTTCCTCAAGAGAAGCAAGAATGACGGCGGCATCAGCTGGTGTTAAACATGCTTGAAAAAGATAAGGATCTGAAAACCTCAACAATGAACAGTATTTCTGATCAGCTGCAAAGAAACCTCCAATAGAAGCTGTTGCTTTAGATAAAGTAGAAATAATGAAATCAACCTGATCACTAACACCTTGATCATAACAATAACCCTGTCCTTTTTCACCGTATATTCCAAAAGTATGAGCCTCGTCAACGTACAAATAAAAATTGTAGGTACTTTTCAAACTGGTGATTTCTTTCAACGGGGATAGATCGCCGCTCATTGAATAGGCTGATTCAACGATCACAAAGATGTTTTCATATAAGTCTTTAAACCTCTGCAATTTTATTTCGAGATCGGCAACGTTATTATGCTTAAATGAAATCCATTTTTTTGCCTTTGACAACCTGATCCCATTAATGATTGATGAATGACATTCGCGATCAAAAATAATCAAATCCTTGCTACCAACCAGAAAGGAAATAGAGCCAAGGTTTGCAGTAAATCCTGTCGGAAAAAGAACAACTTTTTCTTTTCCAACCAGCTCAGCTACTTTTTTTTCTATCTCTTTATGCAAGGAAGTCATTCCGCATGAAGACGCAGAAGTACCACAACCGGTTCCAAATTGACGTATTGCGTGACAAGCTTTTTCAATCACGTTAGAATTTCTGTTTAAACTGAGATAATGGTTAACATTCCATAAAATACACGCTTTTTTAACACCAGAATACTCTGTCACAACATTCGCGAAAGTTGCTGACCCATTTTCCAGGTACCGGTCATATGCGTTACCAGTACTCTCATTCTCTTTATCAATAAAATCCTGAACAATCTGGGTCCTATCCTCCAGACCATTGACTTCTTTTAAATATGTAAGAACTTCTCCAATGGAAATAAAATCAGAATTCATTAATACATCTCCTATCCATGGGGAACCTTATATTTCGGCTCGTAAAAACATTTTCATACGTATACCTGTATATTCGTTTCACATCTAATTTTAATTTTTGTCCATAATCAATAAACAATTCATAGGATGATGTAATATTATGTACACGCCACAAAATTCAATTTCCATCCTCCCAATCCGGTTTACCAGCGATACATAGAAGAAGTCCCTTTTTCGTAGAGATATGATCGAAAAAGGTAAAAATATATATTTTAGTGCTTATTTCATAGATAACATAATTTCATGGCGAAATTTGTCGAAAGGCGGCGTTCATAATAATTTAATAATTTCGATTTTCCTCGAATCACATCCACCCTAGATCCCCGGTCAAATTATAACGAGGCAGGCGGAGAAGTATCCAACGTTTCATACAGTTTCTTCGGCACGCCCGTATAGCCGTGAACCGACTGGTGCCTTTTCCAACGCAAGCCGATAGAGTGTGCCATGGAATTGTAGAGTCCCTGCATCTGGATAGCCATTATTTTTGTATTACAGCGCTAACCAGTGTCCAACCTTGAGCAGTCCATTTCCAGTTCCAAAGTACGTTGGCGATCCCATCGGCATGGTAGAGACCGCTAATTTCCTGTATACCTTGCAACAGTGTTGTGCCGTTTTTCTGAATGACGGGTCGAAAGTACCCGATAGGGATGATCATCGGGCTGAAGGGTTTGACCAACTGCCCGTGATGGTAAACGCCGGCTTGATCATAAGCGCCTCTTTTATCGAGAATACTTAATACCACCGTTTTTTTCAGGGAGGGAATCTGAAATTGTATGCGGTATTGGTTTAACAATTTGGCGTGGATCACGGGAGTGGAAGGCATTGAAATACCAACGAACTCCCCTTTTTGATCGGTAAACAGGTAATCAGTCGATAAAATTCCATTCCCGCCTGTAGGGGAATCTATAAAAATATCGGGCGTTGATGCATTTATCAAGTGCGGATAGGAAATCGTAGGTTTATAGCCACCCTCACTGAGAGGAATGAATGTGACGGTTCCTGTGTGGTCGTTCGTAATGCTCACGAGCAACTTTTTATAATAGAGCGCACCTGGTGAGAAGGGTTGGCCATACACTCGAATGGCATCATAAGCGGTACCTCTTATCCTCTTCTCCGTTTGCAAGACAAGATTCATTGGAGGGTAACTAGTTTTCTGCTTAACAGCCTTTTGAGTAGTAGGGACACTTGCCGCGTAAGTCGCTGGACTTGCTGCTAACCCAGTGATGAAAAGCAGGCCAGAAAGAACGATGCTGGCCGATAAAATGCTGAATTTCAAAGGGAAAGCCTCCTAAAGTTTTTTCATACCCATTAGACGATTCAGAGAGGGACAAAGTTTCAACTTCCATCCAAAAATCTTAAAAGTAGATTTTGCAGTCTTGGCTGTCTGCCTATCCCGAAAATAAAAAGAAGCTATACAATCTATAATGTTTATCCTTTCACACTACCCGCAGTTAAACCGCTGACGATGTATTTACCAAAAAATAAAACGATCAAAACAGGTGGAATCGCAGAAAGCACCCCTCCTGCTGCAATTTCGTTATTAAGATGTAAGTACTGGCCATTAAGTGAGTAAATAAAAAACGGGAGATTATAAGCACTCGCGTCAGGCCCAAGCACAAGGGGCAGCACAAAATTGTCCCACGCTGTTAAAAATGTCAACAACCCAGTCGCCAACAGTCCCGGTGCTGTTAATGGCAGTATGATCCGTGTCAAAGCTACGATCCGTGAAGCTCCGTCTACCCTCGCCGCTTCTTCCAAGTCAAGTGGGATAGAATCAAAGTAGCTTCTCATAATCCATATCACCAAACCTAACGAAAACGATGTATATACGATAATAAGAAGTGTATTGGTGTCATAAAGATTTAACCAACTCAAATATGTCACTGTGAGTACATAAAATGGAATAATCAATGCAACCGTAGGCATCAAATTCGAAGCGAGGAACATCATCGTAATCAAATTTTTGCCGCGTATTTTCGCCCTAGACAACACGTAGGCAGCAGCAGATCCGAATATTAAATTGACAATAGTGGTGATTCCTGACGCAATTACTGAATTGCGAAGCGCGTGCAAAAACCGATAACTGATACTTCCTTGTGAGTACTGGGTAAACATGATGGCGTAGTTATTCCAAGTAAACGGTCTTGGTAACCAAGGTAGCGGAAATGTAATCGTGCCTACGTACTGCTTTAAGCTTGTAATAATCAAAAAGTACAGTGGACTCACCGTCCACAGTAAAACAATCACAACGAGAAAATAAATCCCTACTCTTTTCCACCTGTATTTACGTTTAGAATTGTTCGCAATCGACGAATTATTCATCAAAGTTCCTCCCGATAAAGACGTGTGATATAGAAGAACGCAATAATGATCGACAAAAGCGCGATAAGAAATGCAATGGCAGATCCTGTCCCGAAAGAACCAAACTGAAATGCTTGTTGATAAGCTTGTATAGATAGAATAGGTAATCCAAATTGTTCAAGCGTAAATATCAAAGTAAATGCTCTTAAGAGTTGCATCGTACGCAGAATTAATACCACCGTCAAAATCGGGGAAACAAGTGGCAGCGTGATATTCTTAAATTGTGTCCATGCCGATGCCCCCTCCACACGAGCAGCTTCGTAATACTCATGGGGAATGGTCTGCAACCCTGCCAGTACCAGAATTGCAACAATAGGGAGTGTTTTCCATTCATCGCCGACAATCATGGCATTAATAGCCTGATTGGAACCCAGCCAAGACAGGACATTGGATAGCCAAGGGATTTGAGAAAGAATAGGGGCAGGATTCAACCATACGATAGGTGTTTGAATCAGATGCAAGCGCAGCAACACATCATTCAATGCACCATAATTGTCACCATCAAAAATCATTCCCCACAACATGGCGTTCACAACTGTCGGAATTGCCCATGGGATGAATACAATGACTCGAAATATTCGTCTACCAAAAAACTCTTGATTCAATAACACGGCCATGCCGATTCCAGCGATCAATTCGATGATAATTGAAACCAACCAATAATAAAGTGTTTCTCGAAAGGACTGCCAAAATAGCGAGTTTTGAAACAATGATAAATAATTTTGAAATCCAACCCATGAACTGGTGATCGTCCCCTTGCCACCCAAGATAACGATGTTGGTATTTCCCAAACTCATGCGAAAAGCAAAAAGAATAGGAATAATAACTACTCCGATCAGTATCAAAATGGAAGGTACCAACAAGAGGTACAACCAAAAATATTCTCCTGTCAGTGAGTTAAAAACACGGGATCGCAATCTGGGTCGAGGTTGCATATGTAATTTTGGCATCATCGACATCACTCACACCTCATTTTAGAGGGGGAACAAACACAGTTTGTTCCCCTTGTTTCATTCTATTAACCATTTAGCCCATTGATCTGCTGCACCATATCATTAGCAGCAGTCTGAACCGGAATCGTTCCTTCAATCGCCGAATGCACATATTGTTGGATAATGCTGCTAACCGCAGAGTAATTCGCCACCATTGGACGGTTATACACCCCGTTCAAGTTCTTCTTGTACACTTGATACCAAGGATTGATAGTTTGTTCAGCTTTGGAATTGGCAACGGTTGACCACACTGGCCACTGGCTATTTAGATGCTGTGCCTGAACCGCTGGCGAAGTGGCAAACTGAATCCACTTCCATGCCCAGCCGCGCAGACTAGCAGGGGTATTAGCCGGAATAGCCAATCCTTGGAATCCTGAAATACTTGCGGTCAACGTGGATTTGTTAGTACCCGGTACTACTGGGAAAGTCGTTACAACGCCTTGCCCCACGATTTTGGATTGAGATTTTGTGTCCATTATTCCAGTAACAAATGTCCAATTAGTATTAAACGCAGCTTGACCAGATGCAAATGCATTGGCAGCGGTCGGCTCATCAGCAGTAAGAGAATTCGGATTCACAAGTCCATCTTGATATAGCATATGCATCCACTCAAGCGCCTTTAATGCAGGTCCTTGATTCATGATGGGTTGCCCTTTACTGTTGAACAAGTTACCATTGCCGAACTCGCCTGCTGTACGCACATAATCACAGACCAATCCTTCAGCTTGCATCCAAGAATCCTCATAAGGAAATTGAACAATATGCTTTGCTTTTAAAACTTTCATTTGATTTAACCATTGGGTCATCGTTTTCGGGCCGCTGGTAAAACCGGCTTCTTTGAGCATTTTCTTGTTGTAATAAAAATTCTGGAAATTCGCCAAAAATGGCATTGCCATTACTTTCCCTTTAATATCAAATCCATTCCAAACTGATTGCGGAATTTCTTTTGCGTTCTTAATGTTTTTGCTGATATAGCTGTTTAACGGAATGGTGTACCCCTTTTGTGCAAATTCAGATGTCCAGATAAGATCCGAAAGAATCACATCATATTGCGCCTGCGGGGCGGCCGAGGAAGTCAAAATAGCACTGTGCATCTGTGGATAAGGCAAAAATGTAAACTCAATTTTCACATTTGGATATTTTACAGAAAATTGTTTTCCCATTTTTTCTAATACAGATGTGCTGTATCCAGCTTGATTCATATACAAAACTTTCAAAACAATCGGTTGTGACTTCACATGTTTAACAGTAGCAGCATTACTAGTGCCCGAGAAAAGCATGCTGATCGTCGCTGCGCTAAGCGCAATTTTAGTGTAAATAGGTTTCATTATTAATTTCCCCCTTTTAATTTTCTGGCGATGCACATTAACTAGGCTCTAGGCGAGGAGTCAACCTGTTTTTGTGACCAGCCAGGTTTTAAAACCTCTGAAAAAAGCAATCCAGCCATTCCATAGATAGGAGCATATCCACCTAACTCAGCAGTTAAAAAGCGGATTCTCGGCAATAGATAGGGCAACATTCTTTTTCTAGTTTTTCTCACTGCCATTGTCCACATTTCAGGAAATTCCTGCACCATTGGTCCTAACATAATCAGCGCCTGTGGGCTAAAAATGTTAATCAAATTGGAAAATGCAACACCTAAATACGAAGCCGCCTGCTCGATAACATCATTCAAATTATCTCCATCTTGAATGCGTTTTCTTACTACAGACAATGAGGCCACAGATTCCAAGCACCCTCTATTCCCACACCCACAAATCGGTGCGTGGTTGTCTGTATCTACTAACATATGGCCGATTTCTCCAGTTGCATTATCCTCCCCTCTGATAATTTCACGATTATAGACAAACCCGGCACCAATACCTGCGTCACCAATTACACAAATAAAATCTTGTAGTTCTTTTCCTGCACCAAACCACAATTCCCCTAGCGCCGCAGATTTGGCATCATTTTCAATAATTACGGTATCCAGTCCTGTCTCAGCTTTGAATAATTCCTGCATGCTCATACCGGTCCATTCAGGCAAGTTCGGCGCAAACACCACAGTACCTTTATCCGAGTTAAAAATGCCAGGAATGGAAATCCCCACACCACAAAACCTTTCTTTTTGAATGCCGGTTTTATCAAAAGCCATTTTTATTCCTTCGGCAATCACTCCGATCCCCTTTGTAATCGCTGCCACCGATTGTGGAATTTCTTCACTGTAAATAAGTTCCCCGGCAAAATTAAGAACTGCAATAGTTACCGAAGAGATTCCCACGTTTACTGCTAACGCATAGGTGACCGATGCGTTTAATTGCAACGGTATACGTGGCCGTCCATTAAAAGATCGGTGTGTGTCCACTTCTTCCACAATGCCTTTGTCCAACAATTCGCGCACCACATAAGTAATGGTAGCAGGGGTTCTGCCTAAAAGTTGACCAAGTTCAGCACGCGACATATGAGGCGTCATCCGAAGCTTTTCCACCACTGCAGCCATATCGTTATGCACGAAAGATCTTGAGAACGATTTCATTACAGTACTCCTCGCCGACGTTAATTTAATGATTGAATTAACGTTTACAAAAATAATATTCTTTTTACGATCCTGATATCCCTCTCTACAAATCGATTACGGAGATATTTTATCTGTTAAAATAAGTAATCAAATTTTTGCCAATTTGGGCTTCAACAACAAACTGTATTTATCCGTCTGCAGCAGATCATACTCTTTTGTTACGTGTGGTGATTTGCGCAAATGAATAGCCAGTTGATTTAATAATTTGATGAACTCATGCCGTGCACTTTCATCCATTTCAAACTGTAACCCATATTGCAAGATGCCTCTCCCATATTCCTTGATCCATACGATGTGTCCAATGTAACTAAAAATTTGATCGGATAATTTCAGCGAAATTTTCAAGCGAAAATCTGCTCTCGCAGGAAGGCGTAACGTGGTCAAAATACATAGACCACCAGGACCAATATTTTCAATGACCACTTCACTCTTCCCTGCATTCACCGATTTTCCTTTCACTTCAAAAAGACTTAGTTGTCCTATCATCCCTGAATCAATAGCGACGCGGAAAAATTCCCGTCGATCAGGTCCATTGTAAGGAATTGAGGGTTTAGTAAAAGACGACAACCACTCATCAGGTTGTGCTATTATTTTTTCAAAATCAATCGCAGGAATAGCTGGGCTCCATAGGTACCCTTGTCCAAAATCCACATGTAATGCGCGTACTGCCGACAATTGTTCTTCCGTCTCTATTCCTTTGGCCACCACCACCATATCCAGTGAATGAGCCAAATTAACTACCGTCTGAGCAATCATTATGGTCACAGAATCATTGGGAATCTCTTTAATAAACTCTTTGTCAAATTTTATAACGTTCGATGGATAACGTCGTATATTTTCGAGCGCAGAATAACCCGACCCATCTAATACCAACTGAAACCCATGTTGACGCAATACTTTCATCGTTTTAATGACTGCAACTTGATCCTGCACTTTGTCTGTCTCTATAATTTCAAGTTCGATATCGGCAGCTTGAAGTTGATATTGTTCCAGTACCGCCAAAATGTTGTTTTCTAGTCCCACTTGAATCAGTGCGGAACTAGGTAAATTAAAAGCCATTATTGGAATTTTCCATCCTTTTTGTTTCCAAAATTGCATGGTTTGGCAAACTTTATGGAACGCCCAAATGCTTACTTCGGACAACAGCCCCGCTTCCTGAATGACAGCCATGAATTCAGCAGCATGAATAATCCCCCATTCAGGATGATTCCAGCGAAGTAATGACTCTGCCCGCTCTAATTTCATCGTTTGCAAATTGAGTTTGGGCTGATACCACATTTCAAGCTCCCCTAAGCGGACAGCATCATGAATCCCATTTGCAAGTGAAAACGCCTTATAAGACTCCATGTTGGCATTTGTACTATAGATTGACACAGGAATTTTTTTCTGCTCTGGCATGCGATGAAGTGCAATTAAGGCCATCCGATATAACTCCCCCACTGATTGTGCAGTTAGGGGGTAGATACTAGCACCGATTTTTACTCGCAGTACCACATGCAAGCCATTTGTCATGTAAAATGGTTCTGAAAACACACCGACAATTTTTTCAGCAAGCGCTTGAATTTTATATGGTTCTTGATTAATCGCGCAAATTATAAATTCGTTAACTTCTGAGTAGGAGATAATCAACTGATCCGTCTCTATCGTTCGTAACCGTTTTGTCACTTCCTGCAAGATTTCTGCAGCCCGTTCATGCCCCATATGGCGAACAAAATCTTGATAGGGATTCACATGTATTACGTACATAAAAATGTTGGTGGTGAGAGTTTCGTTGATGATGCGGTGCAAAAAATCTGTCATATAACTGCGATTGACCAGTCCAGTTATTTCGTCGTGATATGCAAGAAATTCGATTCGATCTCGTAGTACTTTATCTTCTGAAATATCAATGCAAAACGCGAGCACCCTATCTGCATTTCCTAAATTGTCTAATAACGGAATCAAAATCATTTGAGCCCAAAAATTTGAGTGGTTTTTTTTGCGAGCTTCCACTTCACCCCGCCATACCTTGCCGTTTTTCAATACTGCCTGTATCGAATCAAAATACTCTTTTGTCCATGATTCTGTGTTAATAAAATAATTGTATTTTTTCCCCATTGCCTCTTCATGTGTATATTCTAGCAACCGCTCAAATTGCGGATTTGTTCCCACAACAAATCCATCTATAGTTAAAATGGCATAAGATGCAATCTCATCCAATACATATGATAAATCGTCCATCATTTATCAGCCCCTAAATATAATACATAAATTCATCGCTGTCTCTCTCTCTCATTTCTACGAGATCCTGCAATGTGGTTGAAGCAAGCACTGAAACAATACTATCCTCCAGTTTACTCCAGAATTCTTGCAATCCGTCGTGGATATCTTCATCTACTAGTGACAAAGGCCCCTCCAGCATTTTTAATGCTTCACTAATAGTAATCTCGGATTGATGCTTATCAAGTACATAACCACCGCGTGCGCCTCGCACACTACGTACCAATCCTGCATTTCGAAGAGGGGTAATTAACTGTTCTAGGTAATGATCCGATAGCCCTTGTCGATCAGCAATTGATTTTAATGATACAGGCTCACCCGTAGGTTCATTAATCGCCAGATCCACAAGCAACATCAGCCCGTAACGACCTTTTGTAGAAATTTTCATTAAAATGACTCCTTTCACTGTACATTTGGCTTCAAATCCCTTACACTACATGTAAACTTACTATTTGCATCGGATTACTATACTAAAAAGAAGGAAGGATGGCAATCCCAATGAGAACCTACCCTAAAATTGCTGCTAATATCACTGAGTTAATCGGGGGAACCCCGCTCATTCGCCTTAATCATATCAGCACCGAGACTGAAACCGAAGTGCTCGCAAAATTAGAATATTTCAATCCACTTGGCAGTGTCAAAGATCGGGTTGGATTGGCTATGATCGATGATGCCGAACAAAAAGGAATCATCCATCCCGGTGTCACTACCATCATTGAACCCACCAGTGGCAATACCGGTATTGCATTAGCATTTGTGGCCGCTGCTAAAGGTTATCGCTGCATCTTATGCATGCCTGACACCATGAGCATTGAACGGCGGAACATGCTGCAAGCTCTCGGGGCGACGATTGTATTGACAGAGGGTGCCAAAGGCATGAAAGGTGCAATCGCCATGGCAGAGCAATTGCAACAGGCAACTCCTCATTCTTTTGTTCCGCAACAGTTTGAGAATCCCGCCAACCCTGAGATGCATCGCCAGACCACGGCAAAAGAGATCTGGGAAGACACTGATGGTCGCGTAGATATTTTTATCAGCGGCATTGGCACAGGCGGCACCATCACTGGTGTAGGGGAAGTGTTGAAAGCGCACAAGCCGTCTGTAAAAGTGATCGCGATTGAACCTGATAATTCCCCAGTGCTGTCTGGAGGTAACCCCGGACCACACAAAATTCAGGGCATTGGCGCTGGTTTTATCCCGGGTACGTTAAATACCAACATTTATGACGAAGTACTTCGAATCACCAACGAGGAGGCATACGAAGCCTCGAAAACACTCGCAAAAACAGAAGGGATTCTTGTCGGTATTTCCTCTGGTGCAGCGATTCAGGCCGCAAAAAAAGTCGCAAGCCGACCTGAGAACAAAGGCAAAATAATCGTTACGCTACTGCCCGACTCAGGTGAGCGTTACCTGTCCACTGGTCTTTTTGACGCCGAGTAAATACAAGTCTCCATTCACGTGAGCACTTACCCTCTAATGTCTTGTATTGTTTTTCAGCGCAAGACACTAGAGGGTCAGTACATGTGCTTTTAGTTCAAAGATCGTTATTAATGACCCACCATCGATCCCGCTGGCCTTTTACTGCTTTTACTCGATAAAGAACCTGATCTGCTTTCCGTAAAAGCGAGTCTGGCTCCCCCTCTACCTTTGGAAATAGCACCATCCCCAAGCTGGCTCCCACATGTACCTCCACATCAGAAAAATTTGCGTGCAAAAGTATAGGAGCTTCAATCGCATCTTGTAAGCGCGACATCAGGGGGTCAAGTTCATCAACGGCATAAAAGTTTTCAATTACTATCACAAATTCGTCACCACCAAGACGCACCAGCAGGTCATTTTCGCGCAATGCTGCACGCATTCGTGATGAAATGGTTTGAAGAAGTTGATCACCAGCAGAGTGTCCATACGTATCATTGACTAGCTTGAAATTGTCCAGATCAAGCATGCCAACGGCCAGCATTTGCTGATGGCGACGTGCTCGCGCCATCGCCATCAGCAAATGTGACTCCAGCACCGTTCGGTTGGGCAGTTCGGTTAATGCATCGTGATGAGCCAAAAAAGCCAATTCATTTTCCAGCTTCTTGCGCTCACTGATGTCTGAGAAAATGCCAATATAATTAACTACACTGTCGCCCTCATCCAGTACTGCACTGATGGAAAGCCACTCAGGGAACACCGAACCACCCTTTCGACGATTCCAAATTTCCCCTTGCCAGTATCCACTCTCACGAAGTGATTCCCACATTTTCCGGTAAAATTCCTGATCATGCTTTCCTGAAGCTAACACATGGGGACTTTTGCCGATCATTTCATTCTCTTCGTATCCTGTAATTTTTTTAAATGCCTGATTGACAACCAAAATGTTGGTGGCGGCATCAGTGACTACAATCCCATCGTGGCTTTGTGCCACCACCTGTGCAAACAGTCGCATTTGTGCCTCCGCCTGATTGCGTTTCAACAAATTCTGAACCCTAACGAGAAGCACCGGAATTACCACTGGTTTGGTCAGGTAATCATCCACGCCTAGTTCCAGACCGACTCTCTCGCTTTCCGCAGAATGATCAGCAGTCACGAAAATAACGGGAATGTGCCGAGTTGTACTGTGCTCACGCAGTCGGCGGAGCACCTCATATCCGTCCATACCTGGCATCATTAAGTCCAGCAAAATCAGGTCAGGCCTGTCGGTTTTTGCCGCCAGTTTCAGCGCCATCATCCCTCCTGTTGCTGTCTTTACGCGGTACATTGAGCGCAAAGCGGAAGCCATGACATGCAGGTTTTCTGGCCGATCATCTACCAATAGGATAAGGGATTTACTTTGCATGATTATCTGTCCTCCCGATCTAGTGACAAACAATATGCCACCTCGTTTAAGGTGATTTTCGCCCCACTTTGATCAAATTGATCAATCTGACTGAGTAGTCGATTGAATAACTCAGGATGAATATTTTTCTTTGACCACACCAACAGATCATCCATGATCGCGTCAGGAATCATCTCTTGTTCTTCTAAATAAGGAAGAAGATCATTGAATAGTTGGGTAAATAAGGCTAGATCATTTTCACTCACTGTTTGCTCAAAAGTTTCCGAAACAGCGCGCGATTTACATGATGTCAACATGTTTGGATGATTAAACCTGCGCAGATCTTGCAATTCGAAATCCGGTGATGAACTGACCACGCCGACATGGATGGTGAAACTAAAAATCGAGCCTTGCCCCATAATACTTGACACGCTAATCTCTCCACCCATCAACTCCACCAACTGCTGACTGATGGCAAGACCTAAACCCGTGCCCCCATACTTTCGTGATATGGAATTGTCCGCTTGAGTAAATGCTTGAAACAAGTTTTCTAACTTGTCGATAGCAATTCCAATACCTGTATCACGCACGGTAAATCGCAATAACCAATCCTCTTCATTACGATTTACCACATCTACAAGAATGCGGATTTCTCCCTTATCAGTAAATTTGATCGCATTTCCCACCAGATTGTTTAAAACTTGCGTGACGCGGAGTGAATCTCCCATTACCAATTCAGGGACACCGGGTGACAGCTCAATAAAAGGCTTGAGCCCTTTTTCTTCAATTTTCGCGCTAAATAACTTCAACACATTTTGTAGTACCTCTTCAATTTGATAAGGGTTATTTTCAACTTCCATGCGCCCTGCTTCAATCTTTGAGTAATCCAGAATATCGTTGAGCAGGCGCAGAAGTGCTTGCGAAGAGGTATATACTTTCTCCAGATAATCAAGCTGTTTGGGCACTAATTCTGTGTTCAACAATAGTTGAGTGAGTCCAAGAATCGCATTCATTGGTGTGCGAATCTCATGACTCATATTCGCTAAAAATTCCCCTTTCACATGGCTAGCAGACTCTGCTTCTTCCTTGGCCTTTTTTAATTCTTCTTGCGCCATCTTTTGTGCCGTGATGTCTTCCTTGACAGCGACAAAATGAGTAATGCGCTCCTGCATATCCTTAAATGGAGAAATGCGCACCATTTCCCAGACCAGATCGCCATTTTTCTTCTGGTTGAGCAGTTCGCCTCGCCACGTCTTTCCCTCCATAATCGTTGTCCATAACTTCTCATAGACTTCGCTTGGTACGTAGCCAGATTTTAATATCCTTTGGTTTTTCCCCAGTGCTTCCTCAGGAGTGTAGCCAGTTACTTCTGTAAACCGAGGATTCACATACTCCATGTTGCCTAAAGCATCCGTGATGACAATAGAAACAGGACTGAATTCAACCGCCTTCGTTAATTTCAGCATTTCCAATTCTGCTTTTTTGCGGGTTGTGATATCTTCATAAGCTATAGTAACCCCGTATTTAGGATTATCGACAGGTATTGCACTGACAGACAACCAAATACTTCCCCCTGGTGTCAGCACCTCCATTTCCACATTGTGAATCATCTGGTGCTCTTGCAGCGCGCGTACGCTGGCGTATTCAGAAGCAGGCATCACCGTACCGTCAGTTCTTAAAATCGTCCAATTCTCTCCGGTAAAATTGCGGGAGTTATGTTCCTCAGAAGAAATTCCAAGTAGACGTGCCGCCTCAATGTTGCAATCAACCAAATTACCCATGGGGTCAGTAATGGATATCCCCACTGGTAAGACTTCATAAATCGCCCGCAGCATCTCTTCGCTTTCTTGTAACTTTGCTTCCGCAATTTTTCGTTGGGTAATGTCCTGCAAAGTCCAGATGATTCCTTTCGACAAATTGTCAGAATCAAGTGGAGTACCAGAAACAGCGCATAACAGCACAGTTCCGTCTTTTTTCTTGAAGGGATACTCCAGGTTGATCAACCCATACGCAGACACCCTGAGCAAATGATACTGTTCACGAAAACCCTCGTAAGATTCATTACTGTCATGAATCATGCGAAAATTCTGCCCCACTAGTTCGTCCTTTGCATAACCAAGCATTTCGCAAACCCGTCTATTGACCTGCACAATCACCCGCTCCGTCGAAGCGAGAAAAATTCCTACGGGACTGTTGTCGATCAATGCGCGCCTGAATTCGGCTCCTGATTGCAAGGCCTCATCTGCCCGCTTGCGCATGGTAATGTCTTGAAAGGTGAGTACCGCCCCGTTCACTTCTCCTTGACCGGCCAGAATCGGTTCCACCGTATAATCAACGGGAAAACAGGAGCCATTTTTGCGCCAGAAAACTTCCTGATCATGGTGAAATCCTGTTTGTTGATCCACTGATTTGATAATCAGGCACTCGCTTGCTGGGTAAATAGCGCCATCTTCGTAGTGATGATGAAAAAGTGCATGCTGATCTTTCCCAATCATCTCTTCTTTTGCATAACCTAGTAACTGTTCAGCAGAAGCATTGCTAAATAATATCGTGCCAGTTAAATCAAGGCCGACAACCCCCTCGGCCATACTCTCCAGTAACAAGTTGTATTGATTGTTCAATCGATTCAAATCATCGGTGAGATCGCGATTCGTAAGCAGTTGCCCGATTAGTTCCGCTATGCGGCTACCTAATTGAGCCAAGTTTTCATCAAAAGTAAAAGATTTCTTATGGTACACGGTCAACACGGCAAATATTTTACTCCCGCGAAAAACAGGATAGTCAGCGCTCATTTTCCAGCCACCAGTATATTGGGCGGTTTCCAACCAATAATCCATGATATCGCTGTTTTCCCAATCATTTTCTACTTGAAGTTTCCCCGTCCTCCATGTTCTCCCTGCCGGCCCCTGTCCCGCTTGGCTTGCGTCTGCTCGGATATCAATCTGTTCAAGGTATTCTTTCATGCCTAATCCTGCACTTGCATAGTACTGGAATCTACCACTTGTATCAGGCGCACCTATCCACGCACCCGAAAAAACGTTCTTTGCCACTAAAGTATCGCAAATTAATTGAAATAACTCCTGTTCGCCCACTGCCTGTTGAGCTACTTCTCCAACCATCGACAACACTTGATACAATGCCTGCATGCGTTCAGCAAGTGAATGAGCCTCTCGTTCGCGATTTTGTAGTTCGAAATTTTCCAGAATACGTTGAATAAACCCGACGACCCGGTTGGAGAACTGTTGATAGACTTTGTCCTTGATGGTAGCATGATTGCTTATTAGCATTAGGATGAACAAGGTCTTGCCATTTTTCTGTATTGGCATCACCATCATTGATTTTACATGCAAATCAGTTTCTGGTAGCTTGTCCAAAGCAGCAACTTCGCCACTTTCCCACGCACTTTCCAATATATGCCCACTTGTTACTGACAATAATTCAACTAATTGTTCTTCAGAAATCCCTGCGATGGCTCGATGCGAGAACGCAGATTCATGAAATGTTCCCAAAACTGCAGCCGCGAACTCACTATTATCAATGAACACTTCTAATGATTTTTCAATAAATTCATCTTCTGATATATTTTGTTGCTTTAATTCTCCCAAACGAGCGAGTATGCTGTAAAATATTTTTGCCACTGCTTCTGCACGCTCCGCTCGACGAATATGCCTTGATTCAATGAGGAATATCAGTCCTGCCAACAATATCAACACGATAGAAGTGCCCGCAAACGGAATGTAATTCGACAACCATACCGCGACAATACTGCGCAGTGGGACGCCCACTCCCACATACAAATCATTTCCCTGAACCTGCTTAAACGCTGTTATTCTCGTCTCGTTGTCAGCGGTAACTTTGCCTGTCAAAAGACCCATCTTCACATCGGGATGAGCCTTTAAGTATTGCATCATCACTCCGCTTTGCTCATACCCATAACTTGTCACCACGGGATATGGATACCGTGATTGCAACAAGCCATCTGATCGCAAAATAGCAATTGCGGTACCCTTGTACATCAGTTGATCAGGAGGTACGACAGAAAACACTGCCGGGTGTGCAAGCGCAAGCCAGTGCCCAGGGAACGTGGTGAGCGGATAAAGTTCGACTGACATAACCTGTCCGGAAAAGTGTGAATTTGGAATTGGTGGTCCTATCCCAAATCGGTGAGATTGAAAAATACGTTGATACGCAGCTTTGGTTGCCTGTGTCACGGCAGAGGAATGCAAGACCGTTAAAGAAAAAGGAGTTCCCGTTTGTTCAAAAATTTGTCCTTGTGCATTCAAAATTGCAACTGCTATTGAGTGATGGTACGACGACTGCAGGTCAACAAGCGTCTGATGAATGAAATGAGCATTCTTCAGTCCATACATGCTCAATTCCTTGCCTGTATTGGCGAGAGTGCGTTGATCAAGCTGCAACTGCTCACTTATCAGGTAGGCATATTGGTTCACAGTGCCCGCAATATATTTTTCTGCATTTTTTTTTTCACTGAACCATGTTGTCGAGCCAATACCAATCAGGGTGGCAAAAAACCAGATGGCGATCAACACCCAAAACCCCACGTATCGACGTCGCACCCCAGAATCCCCCTCATAACAACCAAAAAATCTATTATATTTCTGATAGAACACCTTTCTTGTAGATTAATCAAGAGTTATGTTGATTTTTATCTTAATCATAGTTTAGTGTATACGTAGAAAAGTAAAAGTGAAATTCGGTGACAGTCATGGGAGGTACCATAAAACGTGAGTCTACGCTTTAAAACGATCATTTTTTCAATTCTGATTACCCTTTTCACCTTTGCCGCGTTTTACTTTACCTCTAGCCGACTGGTAGTGACTGCATTTCAGCGATTAGAAGATCAGAACACACGCAACAATATAAACACCTTGCTCAACGGAGTTAACAATCAATTTATGGAAATGCAATCCTTGGCAATGACTTATTCTGCATGGATAAATTCCTTTAATTTTACTAGTACTCCCTCCCCACATTCGGTAGATATAGATAATTTCACCAAATATAATTTTAATAACATGCAATTTGCTAAAAATGATATTCAAATAGTGATGTTCTTTAACAATGAAAATCAGTTAGTTTATGCCAAACAGTTTCTCAATGGCATGGTAAATCACGTACTGCTCCCCAACATCAGTCATTCCGTGCAAACAAATGCCGCGATCTTACTTCATTTTAAAAATACGAGGGATTTTCAGCAGGGTGTTTTGCAAACTGTTCTAGGGCCGCTACTCATGGTTTCTGACCCCATTGTAAAAGAAAGAGGAGGAGCCCAGTTCATCAACGGAACCTTTGTCATCGGAAGGTTTTTTAACGCCGATGAGGCCTCTATTCTTTCTAAACGTTTAAATATGTCCATCCAAATGGAAAGCTTACACCAAGTTGTATTGCCTAAAGATATGGACATATTGAAAAATAATCCTATTTATCACGCCAAATACTGGACTGTCGATTACGGCTACAAACTAACTAAGGCATACCTAGAGATCCCAGATATTCAAGGAAATCCGGCTCTCATTCTATTAATACAAACCACCAATTCATACCTTACCCGAGGCGAGAATGCGCTCACTTATTTCAGTTGGTTTTTAGCTATTTTGTCTGTAGTATATGGGGTGTTTATCATTGTCTATTTTAATTCGTCAATTGTTCGCCGCCTACGAAGATTCTTTCAGGTAATTCACTCCATTCGAATACAAAATGACTTAGATACACGTATCCCAGTAAAAGGACATGATGAAATTGCCTTGCTGGGATCAGAATTCAATAATCTAATGAACGAATTAACACAATCGCAAAAAATCATCAGATACCAAGCGTATCACGATTCGCTTACTGGACTTTATAATCGTAATCAGTACAAGGAGTTCATTACAAAATCTTGTAATGAACATAGTAAATTTTTTCTTATTATGCTAGATATCGATCAATTCAAGCATGTAAATGATACCTTTGGTCAACGGGTGGGAGATCAACTCCTGATTGAAATTGCTCGTCGCATAGAAAAAATTGTCGATCAAAGAGACATCATTGCCCGACTGGGCGGCGATGAATTCAGTGTATTGCTGAGGGAACCCGAGATGGAAAAAGCTCAACTCATCAGTTACGCCATTCTCGAACAGCTCTCATTACCTTATCAAGTGAGGGAGTATACACTATCCATCACCATCAGCATAGGTGTGAGTCGATTCCCAGAGGATGGAATCCGCGAAGACGTGTTGATGCGCCGTGCAGAACGTAACATGCTGGCGATGAAACAGCAAGAATTTTCAAAAAGTCTGCTTTTTTCTATCGATGCATGGGAACAAATTTCTAGGCGCATGCGCTTAGAAGAAGACCTCAAAGTAGCCATCAATAACAACCAAATTTATGCCGTCTATCAACCAAAGGTGAATACATTTACTGAGAAGATTGAGGGGATGGAAGCATTGATGCGCTGGCATCATCCAGAACTTGGAGAAATTTCGCCGGCTGAATTTATTCCTATTGCAGAACAAACAGGGCTAATCATGGAACTCGGCCACTGGATACTTAAACGCGCCTGTGAAGATTTAATGACATGGAATCAAGACGGTAACAAACCACTCCGCATGGCAGTCAATTTATCCAGCCTGCAACTAGCCGATCGAAACTTACCTCGCATTATCGAAAAAATCATACAAGAAACTGGTGTCAATCCCAATAGATTGGAAGTAGAAATTACAGAGAGCGTCGTCATGAAAAATGTATCTGATGCCCTAGTCATATTAAAAACGCTCAGAGATATGGGTCTTGAAATCTCGATAGATGATTTTGGCACTGGCTACTCCTCGTTGAGTTATCTGAAAGAATTTCCTGTCAACTATATCAAATGAGTTATCTGAAAGAATTTCCTGTCAACTATATCAAAATTGATCAGTCATTCATTAAGGATCTTGACACTCACCCACTTTCAGAAAACATCGTCAAAGGAATTATCGAATTATCGCATGGACTACAGTTTAAGGTAGTGGCAGAAGGTGTGGAGACCAAGGAACAATTTGAAAAGCTCAGAACTATGCAATGTGATGAAATTCAGGGCTATTGGTTTGGACGCCCCATGAAAAAGGAATATTACATAAATTGATTACCCCACTTACGTCAAAACGAACAATCAAAAGCAAGTGGCGACTCCATGATCACTTTAATATTATTGAGGTCATGAGTTCTTCCTAAAGCCCACATCAGTTTAGGGATGATCGCCTCTGTATTCATATCCTTGGAAATAATGATGTTGGGTATTTCGGCCACCCGTCTCCCCACTTCGTACAGGCTCAAATCTTCCCCTTCTTGTAAGCATTGTGTAGTCACCACTACAGCCACCCCTGCAGCCACTAAGCTCTCGATTTTCGGCAGCAGATCCCTCAACAGCGAGGGTATTCCCCCGTTGCCAAAGCTTTCGATCACCACGCCTCGATACATGGCTGGCAAGAGATCGAAAATTTCCGGCTTCATGCCAGGGTATAATTTCAACAAAAATACATCAGTGCAAAGCGATGTATCCAGTTGCAATGATAAATCACGCACGGCAGGGAGTTCCATTTGATATTCCACTCGCTTATCTTTCACAAAAGCCACGTAAGGAAAATTAACACTTTCAAAAGCATCGAAGCTCTTGGTGCGAATTTTCATCGCCCTCGTGCCTGCTATCACCTTGCCATTAAATACAACAAACACGCCACCGATATCCTCTAGCGCCAAGTGTGCCGCATCATGCAAGTTTGTTTTGGCGTCCGTTTTCTTGTAATTAAATGGTACTTGCGAGCCAGTCAACACTACAGGTTTAGCGATATTTTGCAGAAAATAAGACAACGCCGCAGCAGTATACGCCATGGTATCTGTCCCGTGCGTGATCAGAAATCCATCATACTCATTATAATGATTTGCTACCGTTTGTGCGATTTGCACCCAATGTTCCGGTTGCATATTGGTGCTGTCAATAGTAAATAAAGGAATATTCGTTATTGCGCAATGTAAATGCTCTTGCGATAAGTAATTCTCAATCTCCGATGAATCTAGCTTTGGCGCTAATCCATGTTCACCAGGGAGCGAAGCGATCGTCCCCCCGGTTGTAATCAACAATAGTTTCTTCATTCTCCACCTCATATACTAGATCGTAAATTGACTCAGCAGTTGTTGTAGGTCTTGAGCCATTTTACTCAATGCTGATGCAGAAGCAGTCACCTCTTGCATCGATGCCAGTTGTTCTTCTGATGCAGCCGCCACACTCTGTGCTTCCAAGCTTGCATTCTCCGAAATTTTCGCCATATCTTCCATCGTGGCGGTGATTTCTTCTGTGGTAGCAGAAATTTCTTCTGATGCCGCCATCACTTCTTGCGCTTGGCGCGATACGCTTTGCGTTGATAAAAGTATTTTAGCAAAAATTCGCCCTGCATTGTCTATTACTTCTATTCCTTGCCTTGTCTCCGCCGTGACCTGTTCCATCGCTGACACAGACATCGTGGTATTGTTCTGGATATCCTGAATAATTTTCGTGATTTCTCCAGCAGATTTTGCTGACTCTTCTGCCAGTTTGCGCACCTCTTCAGCTACTACAGCAAAACCTCGCCCCTGATCGCCCGCTCGTGCCGCTTCAATGGCGGCATTAAGTGCAAGCAGGTTCGTCTGTTCTGCGATCCCAGTGATTGATTCGATAATCTGCCCCACTTTTTGCGAGTGTTCATGCAACACCTGCATAAAGCCTGCTGTGTTGTCTACCGACTTATTGATAGACTGCATTTGTGAGACCGCATCAAGAATCGAATGATTCCCTTCATCTGCCATTCGCGTCGTTTCTACGGAAGACTGAGATACCACCATTGTGGTATCTGCCACATGTTGAATGCTGGCAGCAATACCCTCCATGGCGTGAGCGCCTTCTCTGGTACTGGTCATTTGTTTGTCAGCGCCACCTGCCACGTCCTGAATCGAAATTGCAATTTGATTCGTTGCCTGTGCTGTCTCATCTGCGCTGGCGGTTAGTTCTTGCGAAGCCGCTGCCACATGTTCTGATGTTTCTGCAACGTTTGCAATCAAATGTTTTAACTGACTGGCCATTTCATTAGTCGCATCAGAAAGTACACCCACTTCATCCGCACGTTTAACATCCACCCGATCTCCTGTCAAATTCCCTTGCGCAATTCGCTTAAGACTGCCTGAAATCAAAGGAATTGGAGCGATCACTCGGCGAAAATAAATCAGCGAAATGATGCCAATCGCTGCCACAATCAGGCCAATAATAATCGAAATGATAAAATTATTTGCCGTCAAGCTGGATGCACTTGCAACATTACGAAGCACGCGTTGATCAGACATTTTTTCTAGTTGTAACAAATTTGCAGTCAACTGATTGGACGCACGGGCATTACCTACGTACATAATAGTCGCAGCTTTTTTGTGATTGGAATAATTCAATTGATATACTTGTGCAAAATAGTTTTCATAAGCACCCGCAGCAGCGATGGCTTGTACGGCTGTGCTCTCTTCTTGCGAAGTGACAGCCATGCTTTTTGCCTGTTGCAACGCTTGATTCAACCGTTGCTTCGCACTTATCACTTATGCTAGTGTTGTCTTGACTAGTGCAGCATTTTTCCCGTAATTATACATGCCTACCCACATATTGGACTGATCGTCCATGTTCAAAAACTGATCGTTAGCCTGATGAATTATTTGGTTAAATTGGACATCCTGGTTTTTCACATTACTCAGGTTCTTTTCTAATTTTAGTGACAATACGCCATTAACACCTACCATCGCCACGATGATAACGACTAAAAGCCCCATCAACAGGGTCACTTTCACGACGATGCTTTGTTGCATCCTATGAAGCCAATTCACCGTACTCCCCCCGATCAGTGATCAACTACACAAACATATAATTCTCAATACTAATTTTTATTCCAATGTATCCATTAAATTATACTGTCTTTAGCCCAACGATAGCTACCTCACGAGAGCAAGAAATAGACCGAAATTTTTGGTATAGTACGTATGATTACATTTTGATAATACTCGTCGAAAATTTTGAAATTAGGTGAAATGCGTGAATCAACGACATGTGGTCATCATCGGCGGTGGCATCACAGGACTCGCCGCGGCTTATCAATTACGCAAGCTTAGCGATACTGGTCATCCACTTAAGTGTACCGTGATCGAAAGAGATTCTCGATTCGGTGGGAAAATTGCAACAAGAAGAACGAGCGAATACACACTAGAGTTAGGCCCCGATTCTATTTTTACGCGTAAACCGGCAGGGATTGAATTCATCCGTGAGCTAGGACTTGAAGCACAAATTGTGCCTGTCAGTCCTAGCAGTGGCACATTTGTGTGGCACAACGGTCAACTACAACCATTACCCCCAGGTGTAGCTACTGGTTTACCGTCTGACTTAGCGGCGTTCGCTAAAACCAAACTTCTCACCACCCAAGGAAAATTTCGAGCCTTAGCCGATCTCATTTTGCCATTGGAACCGCTTCATGGTGATATTTCACTAGGCGAACTACTTCGCAAACGCTTAGGAGATGAAGTAGTAAACGTCATGGTGTCTCCACTGCTTGCGGGTATTCACGCGGGTGATATTGACCGCCTTAGCCTCGACGCAGTCATGCCAATGTGGCGCAAACTGTATGAAGAACACCGAAGTTTGATCCTCGGCACCATCGCCATGAAGAAAAAAGCCCAATCCGCACCCCCTACACCCACAGGACCGATTTTTATCAACTTGGACAACGGCCTCGAACAGTTGGTGGATCGCTTGGTTCAATCCATTGAGGGATTTGCTGATTTGCACCTAAACACAAGCGCCCTAGATATTGAAAAAAACTTGAGTGGCAAGTATGAAATTACCGTGCTCAAGGACGGTGTCCCCTTGATCATTGAAGCAGATGCCATTATCGTCACCACTCCTGCATTTGCCGCAGCTGATTTGTTAGCTTCCCTTGACATTTCTCTTGATTCTCTACGCTCCATCCGCTATGCCCATACAGCGACAGTGTCCTTTGGCTATCAAGAAACGCCCTCATCGTATCAAATGGCCGGCTCAGGTTACTTGGTGCCACGCAATGAAGGAGCGACCATTACGGCCTGTACGATCGTATCGACAAAGTGGACCAACGCATCAAAAAACGGCAATTTGCTAGTTCGCTGCTATGTAGGGCGTGACGGTGATGAAGAGGCAGTGGATTGGACTGATGAGCGCTTAATTCAAGCCACCTTAAGCGACCTTGAAAAGAGCATTGGTTTAAATGAAAGGCCAGATTTCATCGAAATCAAACGTTGGAAATACTCGATGCCCCAATATGACGTCGGTCACTTGGAACGTATTCAGTTGATCGAAGAGGCGCTGAAAGATCATCCCGGCATCATCCTTGCTGGCGCAGCCTACCGCGGACTTGGCATACCTGACTGCATCAAAGACGCCGCCCATGCAGTAAAACGTATTTCGTTGCTTTAAGCTGTCACGATAAACGCTTGAGTGGATTTGCTTTTTAAGATCGACACCACCTCTGTACTCTGGTCACGCAGTAGAGGTAATGCAATCCTTGCTTTCGCTTTGCCGTCTTGCTTTTGTAAATCAGTGACGATTTCTCGTGCAATTCGGTGCAACGCCACATGCGCAGGCATGACATCCCACCCATGTGTCACTGAGAACTGTCCAAGGCGGCACTTGGTGTGATCAGCCACCTCGCTCGGTTGAATGATTTCAAATCCCTGCAATGCCTGCTCTACTCTCCACACCCACAACAAGTGATCCTGAATTAACACCTGACGCATTTGATCAGGTGTAATAGTCCCTAATTCAATCGCTTTGCTAAGCGCATCATCCCGTGCCACCTTAATGCTCTTAACTAATACCGAAAGCCCTTCACCAATTTGAATAAAACCATTTAAGATCCTTGAATTGTCTTTCAATGATTGACCAGCTGTGTGCATGGCACTTGCTATTTGATCAATCGCCGCTGACAGTTGGGAAAATTGGTCTTTGGTTTGTGCCATCATGGCATTAAATCCCTGCGTTTGTTGAAAATCTGATTGCGTTTGCGCCGCCTGCTGATCCAAATTATGAACCAACATCTGACGAGTGTCTCGCACTGCAGCTAATTGCGTGGTCACTTCTTGAATCTGACCGGCAATTGCTTTGACTTGCTCTTTTGTTCCATCCGCCAGTTTACGAACTTCACCTGCTACTACGGAAAAGCCTCGACCTTGTTCGCCCGCTCGCGCCGCTTCAATGGCAGCATTTAAAGCTAATAAATTCGTTTGATCAGCAATTTTCTTAATCACTGTCACTACTTGACTAACCTGCGAAATAGTGTGCGCCACCTGATCGAACTGATGATTTAATTCATTTAGCGAATCTACTGTTGTCCCCATTGCACTGGAAGCGCCATGCATGCCTTGAATTCCTGACTCAATCATGTGAAAAAATTGCTCTAAACTTAGCTCTTGAGCCGTCAGTGAATTCTTTAGCTGAACAATGGAAGCGCTTACTTCTTCCACCTGCGCAACCATAATGTGATTCTCCTGTGTGCCCTTCTCCGCCAGCGCAATGAATTCCTCCATATTGCGAAACTGCATCGCCTGCTCCATTGCGTTTAAGATCGATTGCAACAGTGATCCCCCTCATATCAACATCACAAAATAACTATAGAATATTCAAAATTATTTTAACACAAGTTATCTACCAATTCAATTTATTACGTTTCTTGCGCCATAATAATGTGCCAAGTAATACGGATTGGAAAACACGTTGGTGACAATAAGCACCCCTTTGTTGTTGACTGAGGATGATTCAATCATATTTCCATTACCAATGTATATACCCACGTGCGTCACGTGATTTGCATATAAGCTAGCACTAGAATCTGTATTTTGGAAAAATAAAAGATCCCCTGGTTGCACGGCATTTTGTGCCACTGCAGTTCCTTCGGTCGCTTGGTCATGAGATTCACGCATCAGTGTGATGCCAAAATGCGCATAGACATACTCCACAAAGCCGGAACAATCAAATCCTGTGCTTAGTGTATCCCCACCCCATGAATAGGGTGTGCCAATCAATGTTTCCGCAAAATTTATCACACTTGTTCGATTGATAGACTGAGGAAGTGAAGGGGGCGCAGTAACAATCGGCGCAGTGAAATGGATGACTTGTCCAGGCATGATATTGTCAAAATTCGTAATCTGAGGATTAGCTGCTTCCAGCACTGCCATCGAGATTCCATTGGCAACGGCAATCTTGTATAAGGTATCCCCTGCTTGTACGGTGTAGGAGATAGGCGGCAGATTAAGTATTTGCCCAGGGTAAATGCTTGTAAAATTGCTAATTTGCGAGTTGGACGCTTCCAATGCAGATAAGCTAATACTGTTTTTTGTAGCTATTTTATAGAAAGTATCACCAGATTGCACAGTGTAACTTCCTGCAACAGATGACGCCATCACAGGCACCATACTGGCTGAGGTTAGTGCGACAGTGACCGCGGTGGTACCCACAATGAGCTGCCATTTCAATTTTCCCACACCCTTTTATCATGATAACTACGAATTCTCGATGCATGTAGAGAAACCTTTGTCACGATATGTAAATATATGGTGAAATTAGTGGGTTTCTATGAAATTATTCCCACGTTGTTAGAATCTTTTAGACTCCCGCCTCTACAGGCGCGGTGAGTTATCGCTTCCACGCTTCAGTGGGGGTAGAGTCCCCCACTGAAGTCTCGATGGTCAGCGAAGCTGGCCGAGTTCACTTGCATTTTCTTACTTTTTTTTATACACTAAATTCGATATTTTATTATGTAGCCACTATCAGTTGCGGCGCAAATTTAGCTTGATGGATATTAAGTGAGGTTTTCATCTTGGATCAAACGTATGATGTAATTATCGTTGGTGCAGGGCCTGCCGGATTTTACGCGGCTTATGAATTAACGCGCAAAGCACCTGCTGCCAAAGTGTTGTTAATTGATAAAGGAGTAGAAGCAAAATACCGCCACTGTCCTATTCTTGAAGGCAAAATTGACAAGTGTCCACCTGCAAACAAAATCAAAACTTATGCCAGTTGTTGGCCTGCGTGTGGCATCATCAACGGAGCTGGTGGGGCAGGTAGTTTTAGTGACGGCAAGTTTAACATCACTGCTGAATATGGCGGTTATCTCACGGAATATTTACCTGCTTCAGAAGTCCTGTCGCTCATTCACTACGTCGATGAGATCAACTTGGCGCACGGTGCACCACAAGTGATTACTGATCCGACCACCGATGCGGTCAAAGATATTGAAAGGCGAGCGATCGGGGCTGGCCTCAAATTGTTGCGAGCACACGTCCGGCATATTGGCACAGACAACAACATCAAATTAATGAACAGTATTTTTGCTTATTTGGATGAGCGTATTGATCTGAGATTCCGCACATTTGTCGAGGAAATTTTAGTGGATAATGGTGTCATTCATGGGGTTCGATTGGCAAATGGAGATGAAATTCGTTCTCGTTTTGTATTGCTCACTCCCGGTCGAGACGGTTCCACTTGGCTATCTGACGTATTTCGTCGCCACCAGTTAAAAATGACACGCAATCAGGTGGACATTGGCGTACGCGTCGAGACATCTAATATTGTCATGAAAGAAATTAATGATAACCTTTATGAAGGAAAATTGATTTTCGAGTCTCCTTCCACCGGATTGCGCGTACGCACCTTTTGCAGTAACCCATCTGGCCACGTCGTCGTGGAGAATCACACTGGAGTAATGGCTGCCAACGGCCATGCGTATAAAGATCCTGCACTGGGTTCGGAGAACACGAATTTCGCGCTATTAGTCAGCCATCGCTTTACAGAACCATTTGATCAACCTAATGAATTTGCAAAACAAATTGCTAGACATGCCAATGAACTGTCCAACGGTTCGATTATCGTCCAACGTTACGGAGATTTGCGCAAAGGTCGCCGCAGCACTCCGGAACGCATTCGCGAAGGCTTTGTGGAACCGACGCTCAAAGAAGCGGTACCAGGCGATTTGGGACTAGTGCTACCTTATAAAACGATGGTAGCGCTCAAGGAAATGATCGAAGCGCTAAACTACGTGACACCCGGAATTTCCAGCGACCATACTCTTTTTTACGGCGTTGAAGCAAAGTTTTATGCGGCGAGAGCAGATGTGGATAACACACTACAAACAAAAATCAAAGGCCTCTACTGCGCAGGTGACGGACCAGGAATTTCGCGTGGAATTTCCCAAGCGGCGAGTAGTGGCGTTTATGCAGTGCGAAATATTATTCGCCATTTATAAAAAAATAAACATCCTTGCCCCACACTCATTGACATATGACGATTCTATGACTAATCTATTAGTAAATGATTGTTCATTCATTTTAATGTTGGAGGCTTGGATCGTGACTAAAACCACTTCCTTATTTGCTTATTTGATGAGAACCGCCATCCTTGCTGCCATCGGTTCGATTCTCATTGGCTGGTTAGTGCTTTCTATTAATCACCTGAAAGGATCTGAATTATGGGCTACAGATTTAGAGTTCATGGTGGGCAGTATTTCCATGGGAATTGTGATCAGTTCGATGAATTTCCGTAAATTCCTAGCGCCAATTCCTATCTTAATTCAGAACGTCATCGAATTTGGACATGGTAATTTTACCGTTCATTTTGAAGAAGCGACCAGCGGGGAATTAGCACCCATTGCGACAGCATTAAATGATGCCATTCAAAAAATTAGTCTTTTGCTCAATAAAGTATCGAATTTTTCCAATAAAGTCTCCTTCGCCTCTGCTGATTTGAGTGCTAGCACTGAAGAAACCAGTCACTTTACCGAACAAATTGCAACTTCGATGGATGACATGTTAAAAAGTTCACATGAACAGAGTACCAATGTGAATGAGACGTTACTACAAATCAACCAGCTAAATAATAGTGTACAAAACGTCGTATCCTCTACTAAACAAGCGTCAGAAATGGCTGAAAAGGCCTCTGAATTTGCAGGTAAAGGTACATCCGAAATTGCTGTTGCCTTAGCAAAAATGGATCACATCTCTGCCACTTTTGACAACCTGACGATGGTGATGGAGGGACTTGGTGGCTTGTCACAAGAAATTAGCCAAATCACCGGACTAATTACCGAACTATCGGAACAAACTAACCTGTTGGCGCTCAACGCCGCCATCGAGGCGGCACGCGCAGGCGAATTTGGCCGGGGGTTCGCCATTGTGGCAGATGAAGTACGAAAACTTGCAGAAGAGTCTTCCACCTCAGCCAAACAAATTAACACCCTTATTGTCAAAATTCAGGCCGAGTCTCAACACGCCATTCAGGCCGTCAAAATCAATGCTGAAGAATTTAATACAGGACGTACTGCCATGCAACATTCTGGGGATGCGTTTAGCCAGATCACACAGTCGGTTCAGCTTGCGGTTAGCAAAATGCAAGGTTTGCTGCAAACCACCAACGAATTAATGAACGTGAGCGAGCACGTCTCTGAACTGACCACCAAGTTACAGAACGCGCAACAAAATGTAGCAGAAAAAGTAAAACATTCGACCCATTCTACAGAACAACAACTAGCCACCATTGAGGAAATTTCTTCCTCATCTAGTTCCTTATCAGAAATGGCGACTCAACTGCACAGCGTTATTCAAGAATTTCAAGTTTAGATTCCTTTGGCTAGTCCAATAAAGACAAGCACCAACATCACTACAATGTAGATTCGCAGCGCCCAGAAAACAACACTAACCCAACCCTTCACTTTTGCGCGCGTGAGTGGGACGTTGTGATTCATCTTCTCCACCGTTCCTTTCACTATAACAAATGAGGAAGTATCACGGTTAACCCGTATAATCCATTTAGCACGACGAGTAATCCTACGATGGCAAGCGCAGAAATATTTTGCCATCTTCCGTTCACATAGGCACCCATCACTTCCCGATCATTTAATAACAAGATTAAAAACATCATGGCAGCAGGCATAAAGATAGAAGCGATCACCTGCACGATTAAGTTAAGAAACCCAAGTGGCGCACCAGGAAGTAAAACAATCGATGCCGCAATGACCGCACTCACGATCCCAGGCAAATAAAATTTCCACGCTTTTTGCATGGGCATGTTAATACTTTTTGGCCAATGAAATGCTTCCCCCATCGCCCAAGAGGTACTTGCAGTCAAAGCAATGGTTGAAATCATGCCAGCCTCCACCATGCCAAGCGCAAATAATCGTTCCCCGGTCGACCCTAAACGGTTTCCAATGATCATGATAATTTGACTGATATTATCAGTTGGAGCACCCGGCATGCCATGCACCAATGTACCTGTTAACACGATGATGGAAAACGCTACGATGATCATCGCTACAGTACCGATTCCAGTATCAATGCGACCATGCCGTATGTCTTTTACGGTCAACCCTTTATCTACCACTGATGATTGTTGAAAAAATAGCATCCAAGGTGCGATGGTGGTACCAAAATTAGCGAGCACAACGAATAAAAAAACAGACGTAAACCCGCCGGGTATATTCCAGTTGGCAAAAGCATCAGCGAGCATGTGCCAATGCGGATGAGCCATCAAAGCAACAGGGATAAACAGTAAATTTCCTGCTGCAATCCACAAGGAAATCCGTTCCCATGTATAATACCGAAGCACGAGTAGCACGAGCGTATCAAAGATAATCGCAACAATCGTACTCACCAAATGAGGAACACCAAACACAGATAATCCTAACGTAATGCCGATAAACTCAGTAATCATCGTGAGCAGATTGGCGATCACCAAATCAATTAGTGAAAACCATCCCCAAAACGCCCCATATCTTCCCCAAATCATCTCTGCATGGCCGCGCTGTGTCACCGCTCCTAGCCGCACCGTCATTTCTTGCACCACATAAGCAATCAACCCTGCAATCAGCAGCGTCGGCAGAAAAAAACCAATACCGTAAATGGCTCCCGTCTGAGCATACGTGATAACGCCACCTGCGTCATTATCCGCGATCATTGTGAGCACCCCTGGCCCCAGCAGCACGAGCCCCAGCGTGATCTTCGCAACGATGCCGCGTTTTGCATGAAGTGCGGCCACACGCGCTTGATCTTTTTTGCGAATCTGTTGGTCAATGTCTTCATAATCTATCAATCGATCAACTGCTAAATTTTTTGCCATCCAATTTATCCTCCTCAGGGAATAGCAGGAGCAAACAAGCCCCTATGCAAGATCGACTACTAGGACCTCCGTCCACTCCTACCACCTCCCTGAGTTTGGCGACTCAACAACAAATAACCCCTAAGACATTCTCAGGGGTCAACACACATGCAAATGAACAGACATCCATTCATTGTCATCGATATTCCCCTAGTTTAGCTTTGGCACTACACGACGTAGGGTTTTGCACCCAGCCATATTAAGTAAAGCCTTAATCCGGCAATACCTGGTGACCCATTGGCGTCTTTCGACGTTTCCGGGCAATGGCTTATTTTCGTATAGACGCCTCACCTAACGAGAATCATTGCTATTCTAAATTCCATCGAATTGTAGCACTATTAATGACGACGGTCAAGGCACATCTGCATCTCATCAAGAGATCAATTTGGCCACTACATAGGCGACAAATGCTGCCAACCCACCAACCAACATCATTTGCAACGCACTTTTTGCAGGCTTTGCACCAGTAAATGTGCCTTTTATCCAGCCGAAGATAAAAAGCGCCACGAGTGTGGCCAACACTGACACCCAGAGCGCATGTGATGGCGTCGAAATAAAAAAATACGGTGACAAAGGAATCAATCCACCGACAATATAGGATATCCCAATTGTCATCGAACTATTGCGAGCCCTTTTGGGATCAGGAACATCCAATCCTAATTCATATTTCATCATAAAATTTAACCACTTCTCGTGATCTTGAGTAATAGCGGTGACCGCCTTGTCCATGGCCTCTCCCTCGATCCCCCAAGTGCTCACGATATCTTCCACTTCTTTACGCTCACGTTCTGGAAGTTCAACAATCTCTCGCCGCTCACGCGCTTCCTCTGCACTGTAATGCTCACGATCTGTTCGCGCCGCCAGATAACCGCCCAGCCCCATTGCAATGGAACCCGCAGCAATTTCCGCAAGACCAGCTGTAATGATGAGCACCGTCGTGGAAACCGCGCCTGATAATCCTGCAGCTAAAGCAAAAGGAACCGTCAATCCATCTGCCATTCCAATCACGATGTCGCGAATCACTTCTGATGATTCAAAATGTTGCTCAACATGTTGCACAATAACTCTCCTCCAAAGGTATATAAGCTAAAAATTCCATGTATAAAAGTTAGTATAAATTATATCCTGATCGATTTCTAATTTGCGTCTTATGCGTCCATGTCAGATAATGAAAACAATTCGCACGAAATAGACTGCAGCTAAGGGGCGAATAATGTTGTTTCAGTTCACATCCTGGCAAGGGGCTTGGACGTTGCTTGTGATTGTTTTTGCAGGCGGCCTACTCATGGCGAAATTAACGGAAAAGCCTAAAATTCCGGACGTCGTCGGTTATCTGGTGCTGGGTATCGCACTGGGACCCGCACTGGCGCATCTCATCACCGTACCAAGTCACCTACAGATCAATCAAATGCTACTCAATTTAGGAGCCACTTTAATCCTTTTTGATGGTGGCATGGGCATAGCACTTCGCACATTGAAAAAAACAGTGTTGACAGTCGTGCTGTTGGCCACCGTAGGGGTGCTAATCTCTGCCTTGATCGTTGGTATTGTTGCACACTTTCTACTTGCTCTTCCTTGGGTATATGCGTTCCTGCTGGCCGCAGTGATTGCTTCTACCGACCCTGCCACCCTCATCCCAGTATTTAAAAGAGTGCGGGTATATCCCCGACTTCAACAAACTATCGAAGCAGAATCTGCATTCAATGACGCCACTGCTGCCGTACTTGTTTTTACGCTGCTAGAAATCATCTCTTCAAGTGGTCATACCATTGCCTTGTATCAACCGATTGTGCGATTTATAACTGAGGCTGGTATCGGTCTTCTCATCGGAATTGCCGGAGGATTTATAGCGCTTGTACTTGTCTCCAAAAAAGCATGGGGGGTGTTCCATGAATATGGATCACTAATTATGTTAGTCACGGCAATGGCTACATTTTTAATCTCATCGGATATTGGAGGAAGTGGTTTTATGGCCGCATTTGCAGCTGGCCTGATCAGTGGCAATAGCAAGTCGCTTGGACTATCACTACAAGCTCATACGCAAGCCAACATCCAGCACTTCAACCACGCGATCACCATCATCTTTCGCATGTTGATTTTTGTCTTACTCGGTACGCAAGTGGACTTCAACATTATCTTTCACTATCTTTGGCCATCGCTTGCAATCGTCTTCGTGCTCATGTTCATCGCACGCCCGCTCACTGTTGCCTCTGGAGTATTGCCTGATCGAAGGGTACAATGGAAACGACAAGAGTTTCTATTTATGTGTTGGACTAGGGAAACCGGTGTGATTCCTGCAGCCCTTGCCAGCATGTTAGTCGTGCGTGGAATTCCTCACGTGGAGGTCATCCGTGCCGTCACCTTTGTGGCTATCATCGTCACCATTCTGATTCAGGCCAGCACTACAGAACCGCTGGCAAGAAAATTACACATCCTGCTCCCCGCAGAAGAAGAAGAGATTTAACACAGAGGTGATCACATGCAAGACATCGAGGAAATTCTTCAAACATTACGACCGGAATTCAATAAAAATGGGGCTGATCTAATTATTGAAGAGATTTCAGCCTATGAGTTGATACTTCGTCTCACGTTTTCTGATGAAGCTTGTATGGATTGCATCCTGCCGGGACCCATGATTGAGCAAAGCATTGAAAAATACTTACGGCAGCAAGCCATTGACCTCTCCGTAACCGTGGTCGATCCACGATGAACAACGAATTGTTTAGGCACTAATGCGCATTCGTTGTTCGAACCCAATGAATATGGCGATCGTTATGAATTTCCTAGTGGAACATGGAAATGGGAAGTAGATCGATTCTATGGTGTCCTAGAAAAATTGGATCAGGTATTCATCGAATCAAAAACAGGGGAGATCACTTGGCGACAACTACTCCAAGGTCATTTGTCAGATGCCATCACGCATGTTGGTCAACTAACTATGTTGCGGAGAATGGCGGATTCTCCAGTTCCTTATGAGAATTTCATTAAAGCTAACGTCCGCATAGGAGAATTTCGGAGTTAACCGTACTCGTATTAATTACAATAGAGCATTACCATTATATGCCTATATCGTAGAGGAACAGTTATTCTGGTTTCATTCAAAGATCTGAAAGTGGATTTTTGAATACCATCTACAAAGATGGTTTATTACAGTGGCAAAATAATGTATATTCATTCAATTCGTATAATTCAGTATTTTTGTGCTCTTGGGTCGTTATGTTGAATAAGACGGGCTCAATAAGTCGAGCATTTTTAAGAGGCTTGTAGAAAGATTGATGGAACTTAACAGGATTTAGTCCTTCTTATTAGATCATCTTGGCGTAGCCGCGCCATGGGAGTCTAATATCAAAATCGCGTTTGGATAACATTCAAGCACGATTTTTTATTTGGATCTTATGCAAAGGAACAAAAAGGATATTTTATATTTCTGGTGTAATTACTTGACATAAACCTATTTCACATATAAAACTATATCTGATATAGTACTTTGCGTTTGATGGAATGAGGTGAAAGCTTGAGTGAATCCGTAAGTGGCGATCTTATACGAGGGAATATTGACACAATTATTCTCTGTGTGTTGTTAGCGAGTGACCATTATGGATACGAAATCATTAAAGCCATTCGCCAACGAAGTGCAGGCGAATATGAACTGAAGGAACCGACGTTATATGCGAGTCTGCGAAGACTCGAAAAACAAAAGATGATCGTGTCGTATTGGGGCGATGAAACGCAAGGCGGACGACGGAAGTATTACCGACTCACTGAAGAAGGTAAGACTCTGTATCAACAAAATCTTATTTCATGGCAATCGGCACGTAGCCTGATCGACCAATTGATTACCTACCAAGAGGAGGGAACAGAATGAGCGATTTGGAGAGTTACTTGAATCGGCGCTTTGCAAAATACAAGCATAAAAAGGGTATTAAGGAACTTTGTGATGAGGTGAAAACTAATCTAGAAGCTCGTATCGATGACGAAATGGCACAAGGTCAATCCTACGAAGTTGCTGTTGACCATGCGGTTAAAAGCCTGGGTGATGTGGATCTGCTTATCGAGGGACATCAAGAAGTATTTTTAACTCCACTAAGACGAGAGATGGCGCAAATTGCGGTGCTGTATACGTTGATTCCGTGGATCATCACCATCCCTTTGCGATTCTTTCATGCGGGCGTGCTTGCGAACACGGGATGGACTATAGTACTCGTGATCGTAGGATTTGTGTACATCGTTTTGCTGTCTCGCAAGGCAAACGACGCCAAAACTAAAATCATTAACGTCCAACGACTTAGAAACATTGGCATGGTGATGTGGGCTCTTTGGGGCATTTACGTTGTCCTTTCAACATGTTTCACATTCGGCGTGTGGTTTGCGAGTGATATCTGGTTTCACCGCTCAATTAACATGACGGGTCCGTACATGTTTGCGAGCTTTGTGGTTTCCGTTGTGCTTCCGTTTTTAAGTGTATTTGTTCCGTTATATTTCATGAGAATTCAACGTTTGATTCAAGAACAGGAGGTGTCCGTGTGACAAAGAAACGAAATATGGTCATTATCATTTTGCTCATCATTGGCGTGATTACTCTGTTCTTCGTTGAGTTTGAATACAAAGCCAAAATTCATCGACAACAGCAGCAATATGAAGCTGCTCAGTTAAATCCGCAAACGAATGACTTTGCCAACATTGTAAAATTTGAAAATCCGTATATGGGCAGCAATTCAAACGATGCCAATTTGAATGCAAATTTGCCACTTGCTGATGTTCCGCATACGTTTGTAATTTACCCAACAACCCGTGAGCTAGCGATCCGTTATACGAAGTCTGTGCAAGATATAGGCTTGAACATTGTCAAATCCAGTCTAGTTTATAATGCGACGGCTAATTTCACGTTAATTGATAACTTGAATGCAATTACATTTGTGTTTCCTAGGACTTCATATCATGTGACGCGAGCACAAGTGCAATCGTGGTACGGAGAAGCGCCATCGAAGTTAGCCAATCAATCATCCTGGAATCAGGACGTTCAGAGCAAGTTGTCTGTTTCGAAATATGTGACTAGTGCATTTCAAGCGTTCTTCGATCGAAATAACTAAATCCGAACCCGTTATAAAATTTGTATCATCTTCTATTGGACAAAACTTGGAAAAAAGTCTCAAAGATTTTTCAGGAACAAGGATCTTCGGGCTTTTATGAGAAGGTAAATATTGCGAACGACTAATGTACGAATTAATCAGAATATCGATACTTTAACAAATCGCTTTATTTTTGTGAGTCATTCATTAATGCCGTCCTGTAGTCCAACATCCAGTTTAGAGTTCCAAGAATCTGATCCAATTCGTCCTTCTTACGTTCGACCTCATTCATTTTTTGTAGAATCCATTCAATGATTTCTATATGTGTAAGCGAATTTGCATCATAATCCTGTAAGATTCCCTTTAGTTCAGCAAGAGAACAACCTATCCCTTGAAATTTCTTTACGAGCTTCAGACGCTCGACAGCATCGTCTGAATAGCTACGATAATTATTCTCCCCTCTTTGCACATACCGACTGTCCAACAGACCTTCTTTCTCGTAAAAGCGAATGGTGTAAGTTGTCAGACCTGATCTTTGAGCTAACTCTCGAATCTTCATGAAAATCTCTCCTCAAAATGACTTGCATTAGAGTTCACTCTATAGTTTATACTCCAATTGTTCAAATAACGCTACAAAACTCAACATATTTAGGAGGGTTTCATGATGCGTGTTTTTCTCACAGGAGCAACAGGTTACATCGGTTCAGCCGTCGTTCAGGAACTCATCAATGCCGGTCATCAGGTCGTCGGTCTTACTCGTTCAGACAATGGGGCCGCGGCTCTGAAGGAAGCTGGCGCACAGGTGCATCGCGGTGACCTTGACGATCTCGAAAGCCTTCGAAGCGGGGCAACAGCCGCGGATGGAGTCATTCACCTAGCGTTCAAGCACGACTTCTCAGATTTCGCTGGCTCGCTTGCATGCGATTTGCGGGCCGTTCAGACAATGGGGGCGGCGCTCGAAAGTTCAGATAAGCCATATGTAACCACGGTTCATGCAAATGGGGAGGCATCCGACAATGTGGTGCTCGAGTTGGCTAAACGCAGGGTGCGGACAGCGGTCATATCGCTTTCCCCGACAGTACATGGTGAGGGTGACAAAGCCTTCGTACCGACACTCATAAACATTGCCCGAATGAAGGGCGTCTCTGCCTACATCGGCGATGGGTTCAATCGTTGGCCAGCTGTGCATCGACTTGATGCTGCGCACCTCTACCGTCTTGCATTGGAAAAAGCACCAGCTGGCACAATGTTATACGGTCGCGCCGACGAAGGGGTGCCATTTCGTAAAATTGCAGAAGTTATAGGTAAGCACCTCAATCTACCAGTGGTTAGTATTTCGCGCGAAGAGGCAACTGCGCATTTCGGCTTTCTCGGTGCGATTGCTGCGCTAGATATCCCAAGCGCACTACCCGGCACGACAGCACAGACCCGAGAACTCTTAGGTTGGCAGCCTGTTCAACTCGGGCTAATTGAGGATCTTGAACAGGGTTACTACTTCAATGACTGAACGACCATAGATCTGTCTGTAAGGGAGGATGCGTCCAACCGGAGCAAAAGTTGTTTGGTCTACTTTCACGCAGGAGGAACTTATATGAATAATACTGGTTTCACGGTTAAATCACCTCTTTCAATTGCCATTCTAGGTGTTGGCAGAATCGGTAGCACCTTCGCGTATCAACTTTCTCGGGCAGGCCACGAAGTGACTGTCATTGCACGTCCGGGATCTCCTCGCCTTCAACAATTGCGGCGAGATAATGGCATTGTACTTAAAACGGGTGAACGCGCCGAGGTGCGGGTTGCCGACGGACTGGATGAGGGAACCGACTACGATCTCTTAGTGGTGACCACCCTTGCTCATCAGGTCGATCCGCTGTTGCCCGTCCTACAGCGTAGCAAAGCCAAGTGTGTTCATTTTATGTTTGTTAACTTTGAGCCCGAACGATTAAGAGACGCGATAGGTAGCGATCGATGCACCTTTGGCATGCCAGCCGTGATGGCCATTCTAGACGGTGATGGCAAGCTCAAATCAACGATAAGTTCAAGGCAGAAGACGCTTCACAGTGACCAACGCTGGGTGGATCTGTTCAACGGTGCGGGAATACCTTCGGTATTGGAACGGGAAATGCTGCTCTGGTTGACTTGCCACGTCCCCTTTACGGTTGCCATGGAAAGCGTATCGGTGGCTGGGCACCGACGTGGCGGTGGTGCCACATGGGCGGAGGCAATGATCGGGGCACGTGGCATGCATGCGGGCTTCGCGATCGTAAAGGGACTGAAAGATCGCCTGTACCCGCGTTCGAAATCCGTCATGGCCTCCCTTCCCACATTCCTGATTGCCTTAATGCTTTGGCTCGTCTCTCGCATCGCCTCTATGCGTGAACTGATGGCAACAGGAGTGAGCGAATGTCAAGCGCTGGCCGATAAGATGCTGGCTGCATCGGCTAAAGCGAAACCAGCTCTACCATCAGCGTTACAGGCTGTCCTCAAGATGAAGCCCGCAGGAGAGTGACAAGTCGTCCATGACGGGTTCCATTGAAAAAGGTGATTAAGTTTGTCATCTGCTCAAGCGTAGATTACGCTTGAAACACCTTTTGGGCATGAGGAAGCCTATAACGGCTAGAGGGGCTGTCCCAAAAACAGTAAAGATTGTTAAGGGATAGCCCCGTTTTCTCTACTTTGGAATTTCAGAAATCGGTATTCAGTGAAGATGAGAGCGGGGTTCAACATGCTCACTGTATCGAGTTGTCCATTGCCGCTTTCTTCAGCAGATGTGGGCAAGTGCGAGCCATCCAATTTCGATGTTTACCTTGGGGAGGCTACGAAGCAAGAAACCTCTGGATCTACGATTACTTTTCATTTTGTGCAAATATATTCTCAACCTCAATCATCTGTCGAATTGTGAGTTCCTCTCCCTCTAGACTACGAAGTAGCTCTGCGACTTATTGTTGTTCATATCCTACAAAAACTTGGATTGGTAAATTAGTTCATACAAATCCCAAAATAGGGATAGTTTTTCAATTTTAGAGTGAATCTAGTTTGCAATCTACTTGCGCATACGTCGAATATGCAATAGGAAGACCTCCATCAATCTGTATAAATATACACGCTAGCAAATAGCATAGCTGCACTACTTGAGTTGTAGTGTCGCGCAATGTTCCACCATAAAATCCGAAGATCGATAAAAAAAAACAGGCAATACTATGCCCGTTTCCATTCCTTTAAATCGTTTTCTACATCAAAGATCCGAACCTTTAACCTGTCAAATTCAGTTTCTAAATTCCCCAACCTTTTGTCAACACGGTCAAGGCGTTTATTTACTTGCTCAAACCCTTGATTCATGCGCTCTTCCATGCTATTCATGCGTTCTTCCATGCTGTTCATCCGTTCTTCCATGTTGTTCATCCGTTCTTCCATGCTACTCATGCGCTCTTCCATGCTGTTCATGCGTTCTTCCATGTTGCCTAAGCGTTCTTCTATTTTTCCCAGTCGTGAGTTGACATTATTAACTGCCTTCACCAAGTCCCTCACGCTGTCAAACATCAATTCAAGTGTTTTGTCGGCCATGTCTGCGCCCCCTATGTAAATATTGTATCACGAAAGACGCCTTGATCACACTTTCAAACACTCAATAATCACACGAAAGAAGACCCCATCACGATCACTCATGCTTTGCGATAAGCAAGCTGTGCATCAGCATGATGCACCTGTCCATGACCATCGTTTTCCCATGGGCAAGCGCAATATCTGCGGCTTCCTCACTGTAGATGCCCTGCTGCGCCCATACCACAGGCGCAGACAGTTGCACTGCCTCTTTCACCGCGTCAGGCAGCGCACTACTACGTCTGAAAATATCGACAATATCCACCGGTTCGGGAATCTCCGATAACTGTGCGTAGGCTTTTTCTCCTAGTACCTCATTAACTTTAGGATTGACAGGTATAATTCTGTACCCCCGTTTTTGCATCTCTTTTGCCACCATATAGCTCTCACGCTCTGGATGATCAGACAGCCCCACCACCGCAATTGTCTTCGAACGCTTTAGAATGTCAGTTAGTTCTTCTAAACTGGGATTAACAAACACAGATGTATCCCTCCATAACCTTAAGGTTGATTCCATTCTGCATGAATCACGATCTATCTGCAAGTGCAACTTTCATCTTTCCACGGCCATGCGCGCACCACGCAAAACCTGCACCGCCTTTGCCATGCGCGCCCCATACCACGCCACCTCTCCATCAATGAGAAGCGTGACTGTATGCGGCAAGTGTGTTGCAAAAAAGACCCGATCCGATTCAGCAAAGGGATAAGGTTCTGAGGAAAGAAACACCACATCAGGCTTGCGCTCT